>SKLM01000115.1 GCA_007123205.1 Thermoflexales bacterium | reverse complement strand
GCCGTGGCCCACAACTGCTGCCAGGCTCTAACGTCTGTCGGATCTCGTCCCGTGATCCCTGCCCGGGGGCAGGGGAGCAGGGGAGCGGAGGGTCGAAGCTTCAAGCCTTTCAACCTGCAACGTGCAACCTGCAACCTGCAACGTGCAACGCCAGCTCCAGGCTGGCTACCCCGGGAGCTTCATCTCAGATCGAAAGTGACCGCGGTAGACAGCTACGATACACTTATCGGGGCCCTACGGAGCCTCGTGATCGCGATCGTCTCGGGGCCTTGAGGGGGCGGCGTGTTTGGCGTACCGGAGTGCAGCCAGGACCGCTTCGGAGGCCATCCCATCAGCTCTGAGACAGGCGTCCAATCGAGCCACGAACTCCGCCATGCTATAGGAGTGGCTCTGTGGCCCTGCCTGCTCCAGTGCATAGGCAGCCGCCACACTGCCCAGCCTTCCCGCCACAGGCCAGGGTAGCTCAAGCGCCAGCCCCTTGATCAGGCCGGCCCGATAAGCGTCGCCCACCCCCGTAGGATCATCGATGCAGCGCGGTTTCGAGGCCGGAATACGGTACGTACCCCACCGGGTCGAGATGCGCGACCCGGTTTCCCCCATGGTGACCACGCACGCTTCCTGAGGCGCTGACTCGACCTCTGCTCGTGAGAGGCCGGTCTTCTCCCGTAGCATCTCGAACTCGTATTCGTTGACCACCAGGAGCGTAGCTCCCTCCACACCGGCGGTCAGTTCCTCCCCGGTGAGTCGCACGATCTGCTGGCTCGGGTCGTACAGGTATGGGATCCCATGAGCTTGACACTCGGCAGCGTACTTGACCATCGCCTGCGGATCGTTGGGGGAGATGACAACGAGATCGATCTGCTCGGGGTCCAGATTGAGCAAGGAGAGATTCCGAGCGCGAGCCATCGCACCGGTGTAGAAGTTGGCGATCTGATTGCCTACCTGATCGGTGCTGACGAAAAAGGAGGCCGTGAATAGGTCCGGCTCTGTCTTCACCAGGGAGGTGTCGACTCCGCACCATTCGAGCCACCCACGGTATGCATCAAAATCCTGTCCCACGGTACCCATCAAGCGGGGACGCTCCCCGAGCAGCGCCAGATTGTACGCGATGTTGGCCCCACAGCCGCCGCGCTGCTTCCGCATCTCATCCACCAGGAAACTGACCGAGAGTTTCTCAAGCTTATCGGGCAGCAGATGCTCCGCAAACCGACCGGGAAAGGTCATCAGATAGTCGTAGGCGATGGACCCGGTGACGACGATGTTCACGCGTCCCTCCGTACGACCTGATCCATTGGGACCAGCCGGTCCCGTATGATCACCCTCAGCGCCCACAGGCCGTCCCACGGACGGATCTTCTTCCCTTCTGCGACAGTCCGCGGCCGATACGACGCTGGAATCTCGACGATCTGGTACCCGGCACGGAGAATCTTGTTCGTCAACTCGAAATCGAGATCAAACCCCGACCCAGTCAGCTTGAGCGACCTCAGGAGGTCCATCCGTACCATCTTGGCCCCCGTTGCCACATCGGTGAGGTGAGCACCATAGAGGACGTTCGTCAGCCACGTGAGGAACCGCACCCCGAGGTAGTTCGCAACGTATTGGTAGCGGGCTCGACCAGCCAACATACGCGAACCGTATATCGCGGCAGGCCGGGACTCTTCCACTTGCTCCAGATACAGCCGGTAGTCCGCGGGATCATACTCCAAGTCGGCATCTTGAATGATGGCGTAGTCCCCCGCGCAATGCTGGATCGCCGTCCGCACCGAGGTGCCCTTTCCCAGATTTCGTGGGTGGAAGATCACGTCGGCTCCCGATGGATTTAGATCCTCGAGCAGCTCCCGGGTTCCATCCGTGGAGAAGTTGTCCACCACGATGATCTCCTTCTCCCAACCCGGTCCCAGATCGACTCCTCGAACACGATCAAGAACGGTCAGAACCGTGTCTCGCTCGTTGAATGTGCAGACGATGATCGATAGCTTCATAGCGACCCGAAGAAGTCCTCAAAGGCCTGGAGCATGTAGCCCAACCGAGCGTCGTCCAGACCCGGATAGACACCGACGAAGAAGGAAGCGCGCAGCACTTGGTCGGCGTTCGGCAATTCGCCCACCGCGCGATGCTCGATCTCCCGGTATCCGGGCTGCCGAACCAGATTTCCCGCTAGAAGCAGCCGTGTCTCTATGTTCTGGCTCTCCAGAAAGGTAACCAGATCACGACGCGAGAATGGAGCCCGCGCGACGACGGTGAGCGGAAGGGCAAACCAGGCGGGATCAGCCCGCTCACTCCACTTCGGCAGGATCAGAAACTCCTCATACGGTTTCAGGCCCTCATAGAGCTTGCGGAAATTCTGCTTGCGGGCCTCGACAAAATCCGGCAGCTTCTGGAGCTGGGCCAACCCAATCGCGGCCTGGACGTCGGTCATCTTCATGTTGTAACCGATCTCCACGTACAGGTAGCGGTGATCATAGGGCTCGTCAAGGCCTGGGATCTCCCAGTCGAACCGACGTCCGCACTCGCCCGCGGCCGGGCTCTCGTGGGTGCACCGGCAGTCGCGTCCCCAGTCCCGCAGACTCGCCACGATTCGGCCCAGGCAGGGGTCGTTGGTGGCTACCGCTCCTCCTTCTCCCGTCGTCAGGTGATGCGATGGGTAGAAACTGAGCGTGGCCATGTCTCCGAAGCTGCCCAGCAGCTGCCCGTCGTACCTCGACCCCAGCGCCTCGCAGGTGTCCTCTATCACGTACAGGTCGTGTTCGCCAGCAAAGGCCATCACAGCCTCAATATCCACCGGATTGCCCAGCATGTGGGCCAGGAAGATGGCTCGCGTCCGATCAGAAAGCGCTAAGTCAAGCTGCTCTGCATCGAGATTGTAGGTCCCCAACTCGCAGTCGATGAAGACCGGTACCAATCCGTTCTGCACGATGGGCCCAGTGGTGGTGGGGAAGCCCATCGCCGCAGTGATCACCTCATCACCCGGCTCCAGTCGCCGTTCCAGACGCGGTGAACGCAGCGCCGACAGGCTCAGCAGGTTGGCTGATGACCCGGAGTTGACCGCCAGCGTCTGTTCTAGCCCCAGGTAGCTGGCCAATCCCTTCTCAAATGCGTCGGTACGTGGGCCTACCGTGAGCCAGAAGTCCAGTATCGCATCCACGCCTCTCACCAGCTCCTCTTCGTCGTAGACGCGGGCCGCGTAGTGAACGCGTGATTCGCCGGGCAGGAACTCCCGTTCCGCATGGGCCAGCCGGTAGTATTCCGCGACTTGTTCAAGAATCCGTAGCCGCAGAGCTTGGCCTCTCTCTTGCTCTGGTCTCATCGAATCAACCTCGTCAGCTCAGCCTCTGTATCGTATCCGCCAACCCGGCCGCCAGGGATGTCTCTGCCCGCCACCCTATGAGCGCCGCCGTTCGCTCAGCGTCCGCAACCAGCCTCATAGGTTCGCCGGCCCGATACGGCAGGGCTCCGTACTGCACCTTTCCCTTTGCCGCCGTCCACCGCCAGATCCAATCCACCACGTGGCGGACCGTGTGCCCGGCCCCAGTCCCTAGATCGAGGCTTGTGCCCTCAGCCTGCGGCGCTTCGGCGGCCGCCGTCAGACCGGCCGCGACGTCCCCAACCTGGACGAAATCCCGCTCTTGCTCACCGGGGGTCATGGCGAAGTCCTCCCCGCTGAGCGCTGCCCTGATAGCGGCCGGGATCAAGGCCATCCTCGGCTGTCCCGCCCCATAGACCTGGAAAGGGCGAACCGTGATGATGGGCAGCCCGTGCTCTCGCCAGTACATCCGGCCGTAGGCCCACGCAGCCACTTTCGAAGCGGCGTATGCGCTGAAAGGGTCCAGTCCCTCTCCTGTCTTTCGAGACCCGTACTCGTGACTCGTACCGACTAACACGATCCGTCTCACGTCCCTTCCTTGCATCGCCTCAAGCAGATGGACCACCCCACCACCATTTACCATCAACAACTCCATCGGATCGGCGGTCGAGTTGATCACACCTGCGGCAGCGAGATGGAACACGACGTGCGGATCGACTGCTTCGACTGTGGCTCGGACGGCGTCGCCGTCGCAGACGTCAAACGTGAGCCAACGGCGGTCGGAGGATGAGGGGTGCGACACCGGGCTCCCCGGCCCGGTACCGGCGTAGATCTCCGCTCCCAGGTCTCGCAGCCGCCTCAACAGGTGCTTGCCGATGAACCCCGAAGCCCCGGTGACCAGAACGCGCTTCGCCTGCCAGTCCCTGAGTTCAGCCACCGTCGGGACTACTGGTCAAGGAACGCACGGTACCACGTCATCGTCTCCCGCAGTCCCTCTCTGAGCGAGTACTGAGGGGCCCAACCCAACACCCGCTTGGCCTTCTCGCTCTTGAGATACTGCGCCGGAATCTCATTAAGTGCCTCTGCCAGCACCCGAGGCTTCAGCGTGGGCTGATCCGCAGCTTCAATGATCGCCTGTACCACTTCCATCACACTCTTCGGATCATCCATGCCGACGTTGAACGCCTGACCTCGCACGTCCTGCGATTCGAGACGTTCAGCCAGCCGGAGGTAGGCGTCGACCGCATCCTCAATGTAAAGATAGTCCCGTATCAGCGTGCCGTCCGAGCGGATGATCGGATGCTCGCGCCGGATCACGCTGCGGATTGTCCCCGGGATCAGACGGCTCCAGTTGAGATCCCCCGCCCCGTACAGATTGGCGCACCGCGTGACGGCCACCGGCAGATTGTAGGTGGCTGCGTAGCTGAGCGCGATACGATCGGCGCACGCTTTCGACACGTCGTACGGGTGACAACCTCTCAGAGGAGCATCTTCAGTATAGGGTAACTCAGTATGGATGCCGTACGCTTTGTCCGATGATGCGACGACGATCCGCTTCGTCTTCGGAGACCGCCGCGCGGCCTCCAACAAGCACCAGGTCCCCCCGATGTTCGTCTCGAAGGTCGAAAGGGGCGCTCGGTTCGCGATGGGCACAACGGTCTGGGCCGCCAGGTGGAAGACCGTGTCGATCTCGTACTCGTTCAGCGCACGCTCGAGCAGCTCGTACTCCGTGACACTCCCATGCACGACGCGTATCCGATCCCGGTAGCCCGAACCGACCAGTAGGGAGAAGGGCACCTCGTCCCTTACCAGACCGGTCACCGCAGCCCCCCTGTTGACCAGCGCCATGGTCAACCAGGAGCCCAGGACACCGGTACAACCGGTAACGAAGACCGGACGATCAAGCCAGGAGAAGTCGAATCTTGGCGGCATAACGGCTCTCAATCCCAGATCTTCCACGGCGCACTCTTGCGCCAGACGGCGTTCATCTCCCGCGCATCTTTGAACGTATCCATCGCCCGCCAGAATCCCGTGTGTTCGTAGACGGCAAGCTGACCATCAGCCACTAACCGCCGCAGCGGTTCCCTCTCAAGGACTACGTCGTCCCCATCGCCAAGGTAGTCGAAGATCTCCCGTTCAAAGACAAAGAAACCTCCGTTGATCGTCGCGTCTACTAGAGGTTTCTCCTCAAAACGCGATGCCATACCCTGCCCGTCAGTTTCCAGGACGCCAAATCGGGAGAAGGATCTGACGCCGGTGACGGTGGCCACTCGTCCCATCTTCCGGTGGAAAGCGAGCAACGCGTGCAGATCGATGTCAGCAACGCCGTCTCCGTAGGTGGCGAAGAAGGTCTCTCCCCGCAGATAATGCGCAACTTTGCGGATTCGTGCCCCGGTCTTGGTAGGTAGCCCGGTATCGGCAAACGTGATGCGCCATGCTCTCTCTGAACTGGGGCCGTGGTACGTGATGCTCCGCTCCCCATCTAGCTCCAGCGTGAAGTCCCGATTCGTCGTATCGTAGTCCAGGAAATACCGCTTGATGTCCTTTCCCCGGTAACCCAGCGCGAGCACGAACTCCGTAAATCCTTGCGCAGAAAACAGCTTCATCACGTGCCACAGGATCGGGTACTTGCCAACGCGGACCAGCACCTTCGGCTGTTCGTCCCCCATACGAATCCCCATCCCGCCGCACAGAATCACAACGGGCATCCGCTCAGTCGTCATGGTCATCCTGCATCTCCATAGACCCTTCGACCATCCTTCTCAGATTGAGCGTAAGCGGCGGGTAAGCGATGCCGTTCTCGGTCACGATGCCGCTCACGTAGCGATGGGGCGTGACATCGAAAGCCGGGTTCGCCACCGTGACACCCTGCGGCACAACGGGCTGTCCCTGGTAGGTGAGCTCTGTGATCTCCTCGCTGGGACGTTCCTCGATCGGGATATCGTCCCCGCAGGGCAGCGCAAGATCTACTGTCGACGTGGGCACGCACGGGTAGAAGGGCACGCCGTTATCGTGGGCCGCCAGCGCCACTTTGTAAGTGCCTATCTTGTTGGCCACGTCGCCGTTCGCAGCCACCCGATCGGCTCCCACTAACGCGATGTCCACCTGCCCGGTTCTCAGGAAGTGCCCCGCCGCATTGTCGGCAATCAGCGTGAATGGAATACCCAGCTGCTGTAGTTCCCAGCTGGTCAGGCGTGCTCCCTGAAGTCGCGGTCGTGTCTCGTCCACAAGAACGTGAATCTGCTTCCCTTGCTCGTGAGCGGTGCGGATGACTCCCAGTGCCGTGCCGTAGTCTACGGTGGCCAGCGCTCCAGTGTTGCAGTGGTGAAGAATCGTGTCTCCATCCTGGACCAGTGCCGCACCATGCTGACCCAGTCGCTTGTTGATCAGGACGTCCTCATCGGCCAGGGCCTGCGCCTCCTCCAGCATACCTTCGCGGACGCCCTCAGCATCAGCACCTGACTCCGCACGCTGGATCATCCGTGATACGGCCCAGAAGAGGTTGGCCGCCGTGGGCCGGGCACTCTTCAGCGTCTCTGCCGCCCTGTTCAGATCCGATAGTAACCCGTCCCGGTCCGTCGCCCCGCTGCGCTGCGCGGCCAGCGCCATCCCGAAGGCAGCCGCGGCACCAATGGCGGGTGCCCCCCGGATCGCCATATCTCGAATCGCCTCAGCCACCTCGCCAGCGCTCTCACACTCCAACACCCGGAACTCTGCCGGAAGGAGCCGTTGGTCGATCATCCTCACTCTGCCGTCGTACCACTCCACGGTTCGCATGTCACCCCCTCCGTCTGACCGCCCGTTAAACCGCTCTCAGCCCCAACGCCCCGCCGGGGTGGCCTCCCTATGAGTCTCCCCACAGCGGCTTGTACTCCGCGGCGCGCTATCGTATCACGTGAGCCAGGGGTTGTCAACCGTTCCCGCCGAGGTGTGGATTTGGTCATACCGAGAGGAGTCGGTCGCGTTTTTTGTGCTGTCGTGAGGAATGCGACCACAGTTACAGCTCTCTCGCAAGAATACGGCCGGAGCCAAACCCCCTCCCCCCGACGCACGGGGGCACGGGAGCAGGGGGGCGAACCTTCAAACCTTTCAACGTTCAACTCTCAACCTGCAACGTGCAACGCCGGTCCCCACCACCCCGGTGAGCTGTCACACAAGCAAATGCGGCAGCGTCATCACGCTGCCGCATCCCCCTTCCTCACAGCCGCATGGCCCTAACTACGGATCGCTATGCCGGCGTGGCGATGCCCAAGATCTCCGACTTCCTGACCTCTGGCTTCTTCTCTGTCTCCGGTTCTTCCACCTCGGGCTCTCTCTCCGGAGGTTCGAGTTCCTCCTCTTCAGCGGCCAACTCCAGGGCGATGCCTCCGTAGGTCTCGATGGGACCGTCGGAGGAGGGGTTGTTGCCCCTGTACCCCGTCCCCGCCGGAATCAGCTTACCTAGGATCACGTTCTCCTTCAGTCCCAGCAGCGGGTCCTCCCGGCCTTCCGCGGCTGCCTCGGTCAACACCCGGATCGTGTGTTGGAAGGAGGCCGCCGAGAGGAAGCTCTCGGTATTCAGAGCTGCCTGGGTGATGCCCAGCAGCACTGGAATCGCTGTCGCAGGCTGTCCACCTTGCTCCATAACCTCGCGATTGGTGTCCTCGAGGTCCAGCCGCCGGATCAACAAGCCCGGCAGTAGGTCCGTATCGCCGGAGCGAGTCACCCTCACCTTGCTCAGCATCTTGCGGAAGATGATCTCGAAGTGCTTGTCGTTGATATTCACTCCCTGTGATCGGTAGACCTGCTGAACTTCCAACAGGAGATACTCCTCTGTTGCTTTGCGTCCCAGTACCTGTAGGATATGGCGCGGGTTCTTGACACCCTCAACCAACTGCGTGCCCGGTGCGATCTCCTGCCCCTCCTCAACCAGTATCCTCCCCGTCTGCGGCAGCCTATGTCGGACTTCCCGTCGATCTTCGTGGATCAGCGTGATCTGTCGGTCGTTCACCACAACGCGACCATCTGCCTCGGCCTCGATTTCCTCATCATCCAGCGAAGCTAGGGCTTCGCCGGCTCGGACATCGTCGCCATCCTCGATCAGAATGGTCCACCCGTCTGCGATGTCATAGTCATACGTCTTAACCCTGGTGTCCACCACGGTGATGTGCCGGAGCCCGTCCGTCTTGTGAATGTGAACGATGCCGCCCACCTCCGATATAGGCGCCTCGCCCTTCGGGGTCTTACGCCCCTCGAAGAGCTCCTCCGCGCGCGGCAGACCAACGGTGATGTCACGGCCCACTGCGACGCCACCACTGTGGAACGTCCTCAGCGTCAGCTGCGTGCCCGGTTCACCGATCGACTGGGCAGCGACGATACCCACTGCCGACCCAACCTCTACCAAGTCACCGCGACCCAGATCGCGTCCATAGCACAGAGCGCAGATCCCATGCCGCAGCTCACAGGTTAGCGGCGACCGAACGTCCACCTGCGCGATCTCGCCCTTCTCAATGAGCCCTGCCGCATCCTCGTCAATCTCCTCATTCCGATCGACGATCAGCTCTCCGGTGTCGGGATCGGCTATGGGACTGGCTGCCATCCGCCCCACCAGCCGCTCCTCCAGGCTCTGTCCGCCCACGTCATCATCGGTACGGATCCCTATCCCGGCCTGGGTGCCGCAATCGTGAGCGTTGATGATGATGTCCTGCGCCACATCGACCAACCGACGCGTCAGATAGCCGGCATCGGCTGTGCGCAGGGCGGTGTCCGCCAGTCCTTTCCGCGAACCGTGCGTGCTGATGAAGTATTCCAGCGCCGAAAGACCCTCACGCAGACTGGACCGAATGGGTAACGGGATAATCCGCCCGGACGGATCAGCCATCAGGCCCCGCATGCCAGCCAACTGCGAGATGGGGCCGTATCCGCCCTTGGATGCGCCCGATCGAGCCATCACCGATACCGTGCTGTTGTCGGGCTGGGCCCGCGCCACCACATCGGCCACCTTCTCCCTCGCCCGTGACCACAGCTCCACCGTCCGCGTGTATTGCTCTTCTTCCGTGAGCAAGCCACGACGATACTGTCTATCTACCTCGGCCACCGTCTGCTCCGTCCTGGACAGAATCTCAACCTTCTCTTGAGGTATGACCAGGTCCGAGATACCGATCGTGATCCCAGAGCGAGTCGCGTACTGGAATCCGAGGTCCTTCAGGCGGTCTGCAACCCCTGTCGTCCTCTCACGCCCCAACCGTCGATAGCTTAGAGCGACTAGGTCCTGGAGGGCTCCCTTGTCCAGTGCGTGGTTGATGAAGCGAATCTCGTCAGGCAGAGCACTGTTGAACAGGCATCGTCCTGCCGTGGTCCTGATCGGCTCGTCCGGTGCCGGTTTGTCGTCGTAGACCTGTGCCACGAGGACTGGGGTGTGAACGTCGACGTGCCCCAGGCTGTAGGCCAACTCAAGCTCTTGCAAGTCGACGAACGGCTTAGGGCTCTTGTCGGCGTACTTCTCATCCTCCATTGTCAGGTAGTAAATGCCCAGACACATGTCTTTGGTCGGACCGACCAGCGGTTGCCCGTTCGCTGGCTTGAGCAGATTGCGCGTCGAGAGCATAAGCATCCGTGCTTCTTCGACGGCCCGGTCGGACAGCGGTACGTGGACCGCCATCTGATCCCCGTCAAAGTCGGCGTTGAACGCGGCGCAGACCAACGGATGGAGCTGAATCGCCTTGCCCTCAATTAGCGTGGGCTCAAACGCCTGAATACCCAGGCGGTGCAGAGTTGGAGCGCGGTTGAGAAGAACCGGACGATCACCGATCACCTCCTCAAGCACTTCCCAGACCTCGGGTCGCTCGCGCTCGATCAGGCGCTTGGCAGCCTTCACGTTGGTGGCGTAGTTGTACTCCACCAATTTGCTGATCACGAAGGGGCGGTACAGCTCAAGAGCCATGCTCTTGGGCAGACCGCACTGATCCATACTGAGCTCTGGCCCGACGATAATCACGGAACGACCCGAGTAGTCGACACGCTTGCCGAGCAAATTGCGGCGGAATCGCCCCTTCTTCCCTTTCAACATATCACTGAGGGACTTCAGCTCACGGTGCCCATGGCGGGAACGAGCCTTGCCGCGGCTATTGTCGATCAAGCAGTCGACCGCCTCCTGCAGCATGCGCTTCTCGTTGCGCACAATCACGTCGGGCGCGCCGAGTTCCAGCAGACGCTTTAACCTGTTGTTCCGGTTGATCACCCGCCGATAGAGATCGTTCAAGTCCGAGGTGGCGAACCGTCCCCCGTCGAGCTGCACCATCGGGCGTAGGTCGGGGGGAATCACCGGCAACACGGTCAGGATGATCCACTCCGGCCTGTTACCGCTCCTCCGCAGCGCCTCAACGATGAGCAGGCGCCTCCGCGCTACCTTGCGCCGCGTCTTCGAGGTGTCGTGACGCACTTGATGCCACAGATCCTCAGCCAACTCGTCCAAATCGAGGCCGGACAAAATCTCGTGGAAGGCTTCCGCCCCCATGCCGGCTTTGAATGCCTGACCCCACTTGCTCCGCAATTCTCGCAGGCGAGGCTCGCCCATGCACTGGTACTTCGCGAGACTCAGCAACTCCTCGCGATCGGCATCCAGATTCGCACGCCACTCCTCAATCTCCGCAGCTGCTCGCTCCTCGATGTGATCTATCTCGTCCTGAGTGGCCTCACGCCAGCTCTCCAGATCCTCTCGCAGTGGTGCCAGCTTCTCCTCTCGCTGGATCTCCAGCGACTCCTCGACGTCACTCAGATGATCCTGAACCGTCGTATTCAGTGCCGTCAGGTGCGCGCGGCCGACGACTTCACCCTGATCCGCGATGATCTCGCCCGTTGGCTTGAACACCATCGGCGCTGACAACGTCTCCCCGTGTCGGTTCTCGATCTTCCGCTGCAGCGACTGAGCTTCCTGGACGACCTCCCCTGTCGCCGCATCCAGACTCTTATCGAACTCGCTGAGGATCTCGTCGATCCGCTCCTGGATCCGGGTCTCTTCCTCTTTCAGTCGTTCCTGCAGAGCCTCGATGCTCTCCTGAGATACTCCTTCACGCTTCTCCTGGGCTTCCTTGAACTCCTCTTCGAGCCGGTGGAGAGCCTTCTGCCGTGCATCCTCGTTGACGTTGATGATGATGTGCTTGGCGAAGTAGAGCACCCGATCCATATCAAGCTTTCGTATGCCGATCAGCTTACTTAGGTGATTGGGCACACGACGCGTGTACCAGGTGTGCGCCGCTGGAGCAGCCAGATCGATGTGCCCCATCCGCTCGCGCCGCACCGATGCACGCGTAACCTCAACTCCGCACTTGTCACATATGATGCCCTTGTAGCGGATGTTCTTGTACTTACCGCAGTAACACTGGTAATCTTTGGTGGGGCCGAAAATGGCCTCGCAGAAGAGACCGTCCTTCTCGGGACGAAGGCGGCGGTAGTTGATCGTCTCAGGCTTAGTGACCTCTCCGTAGGACCAGTTATGAATGTCTTCCGGTGATGCCAGCTTAATGCGCAAACTCCGGAAGTCGTGCGATTCTAGCCCGCTGTCGTTTCGGTTATTCATCACCCTTCCTGTTTTCTAGGGAGCCCGCCAGCGTAGAAGAAGCGCTGAGCCCCAGAAGCCTTCAGCGCTTCGCACCACACGTCTACGCTAGAGTGCCGGTCTAACCGCAAACCTATATTATAGGGCCTTCTGCCCTTTTGTCAAGGTGAAGACCTTGCCGGTGATCACCCGGATGTCCACTTCGGCGTTGGGCACCCTCTTCCATCCTCCTGTCTGGTGTTCACGAAACCTCACAACCGCCAAGCCCGGAACTCCTCGAAGATGTCGCTAACCACGCTGCCCAGGGTGCCCAGCCAGGCCGCGCCCCACTCAGAATCCAAGACCCGCCCCACCTGTCATCCCGAGGAGCGGCAGCGACGAGGGATCTCCATCGTTGGCCGCCCGCCAACCCCCGACCCTCGCTTCGGGCGGGTCTGTGACCCGCCCGCTGCCGCAGGCAGCCGGCTGGGCCGATGCCCCGGTCTCTGAACGCGGGCCCATCGGCCGCACGCCAACCAGCTCTCGCATTCCCGTCATCCCCAGGTAGCCACGCTGCCCAGGGTGCCCAGCCAGGCCGCGCCCCACTCAGAATGCGGGTCGCTCGCGCTGCGGCTGGAGTGTCTCAGCAGCAGGCCTCCGTCCGAACAGCTGAGGAACCCTGGCACCCGTGCCGGGATCGGTCAACGGACAGCCCGCGAGGCTCTCAACCCCCGGCAGTGTCGAACAGGGCAGCGACATCTCATCACCTTCCCATCTGTCGAGCCCACGCCTTCGCGCACACGGCCTCCCGACAGAGTGACCGAGAAGACCTCCAAGCAGGGCTGTGCGCTGGGTCCAAGGGGTTCCTACCGCTACCGCAGGTACGCCAGCCCTTTGTCCTCGATGCTGTCCATCAGCAGGTCAACGTGGCGCCCGTCTGCTATCGCCGGAACGTCTATCACCTTGACATACTGCGACAGTGCAGCGTCCTCGGGCAGCAGCTCCGCCAGGAGATTCGGAGCCTCGTCCAGCAACCGGCGGTTAAACATCGTAGCCGGGTCACCCAGATAGAGGGGCATGGGGTAGATCTGAGACTCAACCAGATCCTGGAAGAAGTGGGTGCCGTAGGAGACTTCTGGGGCGCCCTCTCTGCCGGTCCGAGCGATCTCAACCAGCGCCCGGGCGTTATGTATCTCGGAGTAGCTGACCTTGAGTCCCAGTTCAACGTTGCTTGTCCCCCAGCGTCCAGGGCCCATCAGGATGAACCTCTCGCCTGCCAGCCGCCTGTTCAGTCGCCCCACCGCTCGCGCGACTTCCAGTCTGGTGCTGTGATCCGGGGCCCGATCGTATTGAGCTGGGTCTACGTACACGATGTAGCGGATCCTGGTGACTTTTCCGTGCGGTACCATTCGCTGGCTGAAGAAGAGGATATCACTCTCTGGTACGTCCTCCACCGGAACATCTATCGAGATTCCCCCCTCGAACCAGCTTTGCGGGCGGCACTGGAGCAGGTGGAGCGTGAATCCCCCTCCTGTCTCCCGCGAGGCCTCAACCGTGAATTCTATGTCTACGGGTCTCCCGTAGTGCTCCTCCAGCTTCTGAACCACCCCCTGCATCAGCGACACGAACTCCTGATTCTTAAGCAGCTCAGCGAAGGTGAGCACGAATCGCGGGTTGTTCATACCCCCCGGCGCGTAAACAGGCTGGAGATAGCTCCCCTTGTCCTCTGATGCCACCAATCGTATATGTGGATAACCGTGCTGCAGCAGATCCCCCACCGGAAGGGTTCTGAAAGCATTCCCCTCAAGGTCGATCAGATCTACGAAGTGCTGTGAGTACTTGCGGATCTCCTCGGCATTGGTCTCAGGTCTGAGGTTCGGATGGCTCAGCGCCACCATTCGCGGATGATCCCGGGCAACGCGATCCACCGCGCGCGTTCCCAATCCCCACACCAGGCGCAGCAACCCATCTTCCGGTCGAATCCGCCTGCTCCAGCGGTACGGATTCCGGCTTAGGCCGACGCCGGCCACCATCGGGAAGAAGTAGTCACCATACCGCTCCCCCTGTACCTTCTGGATAAGAATGGCCATTCGCTCGTCATAGTCTACCAGCCCCATCCGCTTCCGATACAGGAGAGCATCGGGACTGAAAACGCTGGCGTACACGCGTCGAATAGCCCCGGTCAACGCTTCCCGATTCTCCTCCCGAGTGCCTTGGTTGGGGCAGAAGAAGCTATCGTACTTGCCCGCGAACGAGAAGCCGAAGTTGTCCTCCAGAAGACTAGAGGACCGCACGACAAGCGGCGCACGCCCCACCTCATCCATCAGTGCCTGCAGGCCCAACACCACGTGGTCGGGAAACCTTCCTCTCACATAGGCCTCTTGGATGTGCGGGTAGTCCGATCGGACTTCCTCCTCCGTCTTGTACTTCTGATTCACCGACTCGGCGAGCTCATTGACGGCAAGAAAGTCGTAGAAGACATCTGCGCCGACGAAGTAGGAGTCAGGTATCACCACCCGCTGGACCAAGTCCCGCAGATCCCCCGTCAGCTCGCACTGCAGCATCTTCCAGGCCAGCATCATCCCTGCCGCTTTACCACCGATCTTGCCCCGGCCAATCCGCCGCTCAGCTATCTGCTCAAAGTCGGCCGGCTCGAAGTAGTCCTTCGCGAGACCGACAAACGCCATCTGATCGCTGACCATGCTCTTGGTCAACACCACCGTGATCTCCTTCAGATGATGGAAGATCTCCTGTTGCTGATCGGTGGGAAGCGCGGCGTACTCCTTGGCCTGTGCCAGCAGCATACTTTGAGGCGCAAGCTCCGGATTGAAGGAGAGTGATCCTGGCGGGAGTGGAGCCTCTTGCGCGACCACGTCGCGGACGATCTCCTCGAACAGGCTGTGTGGGAGGTTGTAGGCGAAATAGAAGTCTGTCAGGTGATCCCGGATCTGCTCCAATCGCGCCTTCCACACATCCATCGATTCCTCAGCAAACGGATCCTGCAGCCCTTCTCGCCTCTGCGAAACCACGGCCTTCTGCTTCGCCTCTTCCTCAAAGGCCTCCCGGCTGATAACCCCGCGCCGGAACAGCTCTTGCCGCATCCGATCGCGTATGCGATGCGACAAGATCGGATATTGGGAAAGCTGCAGGTACAGCTCGAGGACTTCTGGTATCTTCGCTGGTTGAGGATCCATCCCATTCACTCCTGCCGACCGCCTTTCTTTTTCAGCTCGGAGTATACCGTGCTCCCCTACACCGTCAACTTCATCGGCGCATCGAGATTGACGGCATCCTCCGATTACTGTATTATTGGCCTCGGGCGTCCCTGGCTTCAGGGCGTTCATCCTGGCTTGACACGATCCGAGGAGGATATCTGATGGCGGCTACTGTCGTGGTTGGGACTCAATGGGGTGACGAGGGCAAGGGGCGTGTGGTCGACGGTCTAGCGGGGAGCGCCAGCATCGTCGCCCGCTTCAACGGGGGGGACAATGCCGGGCACACCGTAGTGGCTGAAGGGTACACGCTGCAGCTGCATCTCGTACCCTCGGGTGTCCTGTACTCCCATCTGAAGCTCCTCATAGGGGCCGGCGTGGTCCTTAATCCGGAGCGTCTGATCTCCGAGATGGATCAACTCAACGCCATCGGCGCCGACGTGGGCCCATCTCGCCTCAAGATCAGTGCTGCCGCGCACATCATACTCCCCACCCATCGTGCTCTGGACGGCGCGCGCGAGGCCTCCCTGGGGGAGGAAGCCATCGGTACCACCAAGCGCGGTATCGGGCCCACCTATGCCGATAAGGCTAAACGGGTCAACCTGCGCGCAGGAGAGATGTCGGATCCAGTCGAATTCGCCAGCCGGGTGACCGAGCGCGTCGCAGACCATAATCGGCGCCTGGCTCAGTTCGATGTCCAGCCCCTCTCCGTCGATGAGACCGCGCGCACGTACAGACGGTATGCCGAAAGACTCGCGCCCCACCTTGTCGATGGATCCGCTTTGATCGGCGAGGCGTTGGAGGCCGGGGCCAGCGTGCTATGTGAAGGAGCCCAAGGGCTGCTCCTCGATCTCGACCACGGCACATACCCCTTCGTCACCAGCTCCTCGACCATCGCAGGGGGCGCCACCACCGGTCTGGGTTTCGGGCCCAAGCAGATCTCCCGTGTTGTTGGCGTTGTCAAGGCATACACCACTCGCGTCGGTCAGGGCCCCTTCCCCACCGAGCTGTTGGACGAAACCGGTGATAGGATACGGGAGGTGGGCAACGAGTTTGGAACGACGACCGGTCGCCCCCGCCGCTGTGGCTGGCTCGACCTGCCCATTGTGCGTTACGCAGCACGTGTCAACGGTCTGGATGAGCTCGCGTTGACCAAGCTGGATGTGCTCAGCGGGTTGGAGAACCTCAAAGTGGCGGTTGCTTATGCTCGAGATGGGGCTCAGGTCGACCACTTCCCGGCGGAGTTCGGGGCTGAGTCGCTGGCCCATTGGGAACCGGTCTATGAGGATCTCCCCGGCTGGGAGGCGGATATTTCCGACGTCCGCCGCAGGGCGGACCTGCCCAAAGCGGCGCGCGATTATGTGGCCCTGGTAGAGGGCTGGAGCGGCGTGCCCATCACCTTCATCGGGGTCGGCCCTAGGCGTGAACAAGCCGTCGTCTAGTCGGCGGGTAGGCGCGATCTCCCACCGGCGCGTGGCCCCTGCTCGAGAGGCGGAGGGGGCCACGCCTTCACCTCTTTGGTCATCAGTCCTGGTACTCAGGCCTGACGGCGGTGTGGACTACCGCGCTGGCTATTCTGGTGAGGGGGGTGGAGCTTGCGCCCGGGCTTGGCGCTCTCCTCCTTGCCGCCACTGACGAGTATTCTCCTCGATGGCGAGCAGTAAATAGATCAGCTCGCCTACCGCGTAGTACAGGAAGAATGTGATCACAGCTCCGATTACGGCCACGACGAAGCCGGCGATCCCCCCCAATATCCCTGCTGCCGACAGGGTGCCAGGTCCCACCCCCAACTCCCGCAGAAGGATCCCTCCGCCGCCCAGGATTCCTGCCAGCAGGACGCCGATGGCGGTCAGGATTCCGCCGATAAGAACGACCCAGGCCACGACCTTCCACAGTGTACCGACGATGCGAAGAACTCGAAACTTCCTCTCCATGGACTCCCTCCCGATGCTGGATTGTTTGCCGTTGAGCGATTATATCACAGATGACCCGTCAAGCGAGCATTCCTCGGCTGCTCCCCATATGACCCGAGCCGCCCGCCGTGCCGCATCGGGCTGAGCCAGGATTCGCGCGCGCTCCTCCATCCGCATCAGCGACGACCGGTCCCGTTCCAGAAGCTCTTGCACTCTCTCAGCCGCTTCGGCCGGCGTCGGTGCCCACACGCCGGCGCCGTTGGCGACCACGTAGTCCACGTTGGGCCGCTCCTGGCCCGGAAGCGCACCGCATAAGACCATCGGCAGGCCCATCACCAGTGCCTCACTCAGGGTGCCCGGCCCCGCTTTGGTCACCAGTATATCTGCTGCCTCCATCCATTCGTGAAGGTTGCTGACGAAGCCCGCAACATGGACCGGCAGCGACCACTTGTAGGAATTCAGCTTCTCATACACGCTCTTGTTCCGGCCGGTGATCACCACCAACTCTGCCCACAGGCCGCTGTTGGCCATCGCTCTCACCAACTGGAGAAGCGGTCCCGTCCCCATCGCGCCTCCCATCAGAAGCACGACTGGAGAATCGGGATCCAACCCCAGTCTCCTCCGGGCAGCCACCGGGTCTCTCCGGGCGCCGTTGACGAAGCAGCGCCTTACTGGCAGTCCGCTCACCTCTATGCACTCCGTCGGTATCCCCATAGCTGCGGCACGGCCCCGGGTCCCCTCCGTGGCCACGACCCACCGTTCTCCGGGAGGTACAAACCATGCCGCGTGCCCTGAGGCCAGGTCGGTGACCAGGGTGATCAGCCCTCTACCCTTTCCCGCTCTCCGCAACCCCCGCGCCAGTGGTGCCCTCAAGAGAGGATGGCAGCAGACCACTAACTCAGCAGGATGCTCCGCCAGGAGATGGCCGATCGAGCGTCCGGTCAACCAGCCCACGCCACGCCCCACCAACCCAAAGCGGCGAGCCCCATCGGTCAGATGGTACACGATCGCCCACGGCCAGGCGCGCATTCGGATCAACCACTCATACATCTCATCCAACTTGCTCACCGGCCACGAGAAGTACTCCCGCGTCACATCCACCACGTCCACACGAACGCGGTCTCCATAGAGATCTCGCAGCGCCTCGGCTGTAGCATCCGCTGCGCTTCGGTGGCCTCCGCCTGTGTTGAGGAATACCACCAATACTCGTATGACCCGCCTAGTCATCATGCCTGGACACAGACCTCGCCCGTTTCTCGAACGTAGAGCGCGCCAGCATCACTCGACGACCGCAGGTGAGGCAACGGAGGCCGATGTCCGCTCCGATCCGGGTCACCTGCCACTCGTCGCCGCCGCAAGGATGTGGCTTGCGTAGACGTGCCTGATCCCCGACTCGTACGTCCCGAACCGGTTCCCCCGTCGTCATACCGTCACCTTCCGATGGTCAACCCGACAATGCTCCGCTCTGATGATAGCGAGTACGTCATCGACCGCGGAGCCCAGCTTTCCACTCCGGTTGATGACGACGTAGTCAAACTCTGGTAGTCTCTTCATCTCCTCTCGGGCGGTTGCCATCCTGCGCTCGATCTGTTTCGGCGTGTCACCGCCTCGACCGCGCAATCGCTCCTCCAACTCCTCCTCTGAACACGCGCTCAAGAAGATCAACACGGCCTCCGGAGCTATCTCACCAATAGTCGCTGCCCCCTGCACGTCCACCCGCATGATGACATCCTTGCCCGAGGCTATCGCCTTCCTAACTTGCTGTCTCGGGACCCCTTTGTACTGCCCGTAGACCACTGCGTGTTCGATCAGTTCATCCGCCTCGATCATCTTCTCGAACTCCGCGGTCGAGACAAAGAAGTAATCCTCCCCATGCACCTCATTCGAGCGGGGAGGGCGATCCGTGACGGTAACGACGAAGTGGAACGGAAAGCCGCGTTCCTGCACGCTTTGCAACAGGCTATCCTTCCCCACCCCAGAGGGGCCGGAGATCACCACCAGCAACGGCTCGGACTCGAAATCATACAGGGACTCTCTGTCCACAGTTGCCCTCCACTTGCAGTCTGTCGGTTAAGTTGGTATATTCGTAGTCTTAGTGGACCGAATCTCGCTCGGCCCGTCCTGCTGAGTCTGTCGCGAGCCCCGAATTTCGGACCTGGCCAAGAGCCGTTCGTCTAGTGAGACGTAAAGGATTGGGAGCCGGTGAGCTGTCCGCAGACGGGCAACCGGATCGTCAAGGTGCGAGAAAAGTGGGAGGTGATCATGCCAATCTACGAATACTTCTGTCACGAGTGCCAACGCCGCATCTCGATCTACTGGCGCACTTTCACCCAGGCGCGAGAGGCGGAGCCCGCCTGTCCTCATTGCCAGGGGACACGTCTCACACGCCTGATGTCCCGCGTCCTTGTTGTCAGGTCCGAGGAGAGCCGGCTGGACGACCTGGCCGACCCCGCTAGCCTGCCCGATTTCGACGAGAACGACCCCCAGAGCCTCGGGCGCTGGATGCGCAAGATGAGCGATGAGGCTGGCGAAGATCTCGGCCCCGAGTTCGATGAAGTGGTAGGTCGGCTTGAATCAGGTGAGAGTCCGGAGGATATCGAGAAGTCTATGCCGGACCTTATGGGCGAAGGGGATGAGGGGTTTGGATCGGAGCCGTACGATTTCTGAGCCCCTGGAGAGCACTCTGCGCCGGGCCTTCGTGGACAACCCACCACCCGCATCTCGCTACTTCGCGACCAGTTTCCGATGCGCGGAAACCACGGCTCGAACCTCAGCCTGTAGCTCTTCCAATGGGCGATTGGCGCTGAGCACGCTCCAACGGGCTGGGTCCGCACCGGCTAGCTCCAGGTAGCCTGAGCGGACGCGTTGATGGAAGGCAAGAGCCTCCGCGTCCATCCGGTTCCATTCTTCCCCGCCCAGCACCCGCCGCTCTAGCCCTTCACGTGGGGGGATATCGAGGTACAATGTGATATCGGGTGTCAAGCTCTGCGTCGCAAAACCGGTGATCATCTCCACCATCTCCAGAGCGAGGCCCCGACCATATCCTTGATAGGCGCGGGAGCTGTCTGCGTATCGATCGCAGACCACGACGTTGCCGGCCGCCAGGGCCGGCAGGATGACCTGTGAGACGTGCTGGGCGCGCGAAGCCGAATAGAGCAGAAACTCAGTCCGGGGGTCCATCCCCACGTTGTCGGGGCGGTGCAGTACGTTCCGGATCTGGTCGCCTATCGCGGTGCCCCCCGGTTCCCGCGTAAGGAGCGCCTCATAGCCCTGATCCCCAAGCCACTCTACCAGAAGCCGGGCCTGTGTGGTCTTGCCGCTACCGTCCGGGCCCTCAAAGGTGATGAAAGTGCCCCTCGACACGCTGCCCTCAAGCCTACCTCTGAGAGATGCGCACGCGCCGATGAGGCTCTTTGCCCCGGGACATCGACGCGAGATCCGCTGCCCTCGCCAGTTCGTGCTGCCGGCGCCGAACGTACGCATTCTGTGGAGAGAGGATGGCTTCCACCTCACCGCCCAGTACCTGGTCGATGGCCCTCTCGGCCTCTGCCAGCGCCTGATCCAGCAGCTTGGCATCCCCGCTCTCGATGTGGAAAACCTCCCCGAGACAGCTCTGCATCTGACCGATGGTGTCGCTGCGCAATACGTAGATTGGCAGGTCTCGCTGCTCTGCCTCCTGGATCACCTTGGTGCGGTGGCCGTAGAACTCCTTCGTCGTGACCATCAGATCCGCCTCCGCCATATCCTTCACCAAGTGGATCGGCGCGTGCACACGCTTCGCCGCTCTCTGCAGCCGATTCCGGTTGATCCCGTATGAGTAGACGTGGATTGGTTCTTCGCCTGCGGCGAGTATCGTCTGTGCTTCGGACACCACCGGCTGCCCGACCATCGACTCTCCGCGTAGGCCTCTCTGCCCCCGCTCACGGTCCTGCAAGGACACGGGTGTCGTCCTCTCGCTCGCGATCTGTCCCGACGCATCCCGGTACCGCCGCTCAACCTGCAGACGCGCCTGCCCTCTCAGCAGGGCATCCACAGAATGGGCCACACTCTCGTGGACGATCAGCCGCTGTCGTGCCTCCAACTCAATCAAGACGTCAAACGTCGGGGGCGCGCGCCGCTCCAAGATCGTCTTCTGTGTCTTGCGTCGGCGCGCCTCCTCATCCGATAGGGTCACACTCTCGACACCGCCGACCAGGTCAGACAACGTTGGATTCATGAGCAGATTGTCCAGCGTGTTCCCGTGAGCGGTTCCGATAAGCTGCACGCCCCGCTCCGCGATGGTTCGCGCTGCCACGGCTTCCAGCTCCCGACCGATCTCGTCGATGACGATCACTTCGGGATTGTGGTTCTCCACGGCCTCGATCATCACCTCGTGCTGCAGCGCAGGAGCCTCCACCTGCATTCGCCGCGCTCGACCTATGGCCGGATGGGGGATATCGCCGTCCCCTCCGATCTCGTTGGACGTGTCTACGATGACAACCCGCTTCTTCTCCGCCAGAACACGAGCTGCCTCACGCAGCATCGTCGTCTTCCCAACGCCCGGGCGTCCCAGCAGCAGGATACTGCTGCCGCTCTCAACGATGTCCTGGATGATCGAGATGGTGCCGAACACGGCCCTTCCCACGCGGCACGTCAACCCCACCACGTCGCCTTTCCGATTGCGGATCGCGGCGATCCGGTGCAGCGTCCGAGCAATCCCGGCGCGATTGTCCTCGTCAAACTCCCCGATCCGTTCTACGACCTGCTGGATCTCGCCCCGGTTCACCTCCATCTCCCGAAGCACGATCTCGCCGTCCGTATAACGCGCCGTGGGCACACGTCCAAGGTCTAGGATGACCTCCAATAGGTCATCGCGCCGGCCTTTCTTCTCCAGAACAGCTCGAATGTCGTCCGGAAGGATGCCCATCATCGCATCCAGATTGTCAGTTATGTGGTTATACAGATGATCTCTTTCGTCAACCATATCTTGCGTCAGCTGCTGAACGTCTGGAAACTCGATCCCTTGACATCAACTCGTCTGCCGACCGCGTGCCCTGCCCAGACTTCAGCCTCCGGAAGCTCATCACATCCTTGCGTGCCGTGTCACGAACCCCCGGTCGGCAGACCCTTCCTCGACATCATTGTACCGTCATTTGGACCCAGCGTCAACGCCAAGCCATCTCCAGATTCGCTTAGCTAATGCGTCTCGGTTCTCGGGCGTGATGACCCACACCTCTACCTCTGGTCTTCTCCTCAGTTCGTCAACCCAGGAGTGC
This sequence comes from Thermoflexales bacterium, assembly GCA_007123205.1. Taxonomy (GTDB): domain Bacteria; phylum Chloroflexota; class Anaerolineae; order B4-G1; family B4-G1; genus SKLM01. The sequence goes on along the minus strand of SKLM01000115.1, from coordinate 13,036 downwards.
GTCCCCGTCATAACCGTGCCCAGAACCGGATTAGGGCCTACCACGGCTTCACGGACGACCATCCTGAAGGCCTCGCTGAACAGTTCCATCTTCCCCACCTCGTCCACGATGACCACGAGATCCGACGCCATCGCCCGCCGGAGCGCGCCTACCCCGACCTCGTCGACGGCCGCCAGGTCCACCCCGTAGCGGCCGACCTCTGGTCGGCTCCCCCTTCGAAGATCCGTGTGAGCCATCACCGCTTCGTCGCCGTCCAGAGTCACCAGTCGGAAGCCCTCTCGACGCCCCCGTTGATCGCGGATCTCCTCCGTGTAGAATCCTCCGGCCCGGTCTCCCAGCCTGTCCGCTACTTCCTTGATAATCGTCGTCTTCCCGATGCCCGGTCGCCCGGTCAGTAGCAGTGTCCTTCCCATCAGCGCCTCCCATACCAGTAGTCCCACCCCACCGATCTGCCGAGCATATCACCTCTCCCCCTGGAACAGAGACCCAGCCCGGCGGTGCCGGGCCGTGAGCCGGGATCCCCTCGGCTCTACCAGCGCGACGTCACCTTGGGCATCAATCCGCTCGCCCCATCAGCCCCACTCATCGAGCCAAACACCACCCTCTCCACACCCTTGAACTCCCGTTGTCGAAACAGGGACAGCGATGTAGAATTGCTGCGGCGCCGCGCCTCGGTCAGGGGATCGGTCTCGCTGGCGCTGGAGTTCCATATCGGCAAGCCCGTCGCTACATCCTGTTCGCCGCCAACGTTGCGTGATGGCCCGCCCGCCAATTATCGCATCTTTGCCCATTGCCTATGAATCGTGACGTCCGTCTGATCGCACTGGCCCTCCTCCTTTGGGGCTTCGGGGAGGGGCTCTTCTTCTACATCGAGCCTCTGTACATCGAGCAACTCGGCGCTGATCCTGTCCAACTTGGAACAGTTCTTTCCGCCGCTGCCGTCATCCGGGCAGCCGTCTATCTGCCCGGAGGCATAATGGCCGATCGGATACCACGCAAGCGGCTCGTGGTTGGCGGATGGATGGTCGGTGTAGCGGGGGTTCTGGTGGTGGGCGCGGCACGCAGCTGGCAGGGTCTCATCCCTGGTCTCTTGATCTACGCGCTCTCGGCCTACTGCGTCCCGGTGATCAATGCATACCTCGCCCATTCGGTAGGCGGCCGCCGTCTGGCGCGGACCTTCACCACTGTCTTCGCTGGTTACGCTATCGGGGGTGTGCTCTCTCCCCCTGTCGGCGGCTGGATAGCCGAGGCCACGAGCATGCGGATGGTCTACTTCGTTTCAGCTCTGGTCTTTGCCCTCTCCATGTTGACCGTGCTCCACGTCTCCCCCCAGCCGGCGAAACCCCGCTCCCATCGACGTCGCCAGTGGGAGTCGCTGCTCAATCGACGCTTCCTTTCCTTCGCCGCTGTCGTCTGGCTTATGTTTGCCGCGATGTTCCTCAGCTATCCTCTCGCGTCCAACTTCCTGAAACACGGTGGCGGCTGGAGCATAGCCCAGATCGGGGCGCTCGGTTCCTTCCAAGCCCTGGGCGCCGCCTTTCTCGGTCCGCTCCTCGGACGTCTGAGCGATGGCGCCGCTCGACAGGACCCTTTCCGTGATGAGGGTGCACCTCGGGTCCGGACGACGACCCAATCATCGCTCCTCCATCCGTCCAGGGCATTGTTGGTCGGTCAGGGCCTCGTCTGGTTCTCTGCCCTGGTCCTCCTCCTTGCCGCCACGTTCCCCGTCCTCGCGGTGGCTTATCTACTGCGCGGCGCTTATCAGGGATGCCGATCCTTGACCCAGGCCCAGGCAACCACTCTGGCCGATCAGGAGGATCGTGGGCTGGTGCTGGGGGCCACGGAGACAGCCATCGCTGCGGCTCAGGTGCTTGCTCCCTATACGGCCGGCTGGCTTTACGCGGCGGATTCGTCGTATCCTATCGTCGCCTCACTGGTGCTGATCCCCGTCACCCTGCTTGTGAGCTCCGTGTGGCTGAATCGGGGAGACGTCTAGCCGGCCCCTGTCCCTACTCGGCCCTTCGGGCGGCCTCCCCGGTGAAGGGGACGAACGCGACGCCACCTTCGTTGTGGGCGGTGAGCTCTCCGTCGGGCTGCTTCACGAACTTCCACAGAGTCTGGTAGCCCCCCCGCGGTCCAATAGGGACCACCATCCGTCCCCCCACGGCCAGCTGTTCCTTCAACGGTGCTGGAACGTGGTCTGGGGCAGCGGTGACAATGATGCCATCGAAGGGAGCGTGCTCGGGCCAACCGTGGTAGCCGTCCCCCTGCTTCAGGTGGACATTAGTGTAGCCCAGTGATTCCAGCGTCTCCTTGGCCTTCTCCGCCAGCTCTGGGATGATCTCAACGGTGTACACTTCCACGTCGGGGAGCTCAGCCAGCACCGCTGCCTGATAGCCCGAGCCCGTGCCCACTTCCAGAACGCGGTCACCCTCTGCCAACTCCAGCAGTTCCGTCATCATCGCGACGACATAAGGCTGGGAGATGGTCTGACCAAACCCAATCGGGAGCGGGTAGTCCCCATAAGCCGCGTCCCGCTGATCCTCTGGCACGAACAAGTGGCGGGGGACGTTCTCCATAGCTTGGAGAACACGCTCGTCCGTGACACCTCGACTCCTGATCGCTTGAAAGACCATAGGCTCTCGCATTGTTCGATTCCGGCCGCTCACTGACAGAGAGCAGACTCTGAGCCCGGCTTGCCCGTCTCCCTGGAGAAATGGCCGCGAAGCATCTCACTCCTCTTGGACCGAGTATGGCCCCCTTGTTCTCCTCGGTCGTCCACAGTAACAGCCTTCTCACTCGTCTGAGGTTGTCGTACGACGAATGCGCGGATGTCGCGGCGTAGGCCCTGCTTCGAGCAGCAATAATGCTGCCTTCACGCCACCCATACAGGCTGCCTCAGTGGCCCTGTCATAATCGCCGCACTGGGCTGCAACCACCTTATCCCGGATCACCATCAAGGATCACCATCAGGTGGGCAACCTTCTCGCTGCCTATCTCTACCTGTCACCGAATTGTACCTCGGATACCAATGCCTGCCAAGCACCTCGACCTCGTGGGTCGAAGCGACCACCCCAGCCAGCTCCAGCCCATCCGCCCCTCACCTCCTGGGGAGAGATCCGGCCCGGCATTGCCGTGCCGCTAGGAAGGATCCTCAAACGCTGCTTCGCCATCGTATGGTCGACCTCGGCTTTGTATGGTACAATCCCGTTCCTATACTAAGCGTTGATTTCAGCCTGAGACATCCTGCGCCTGCGACGCGCCCTGATCGAGCGGGACCGCTGCCTCAACTGGTTGTCGTCATCAGAGGGCCAAAGGTCTTGCAGTTCGACCGCTCTCCCTCGCGATGACCAGTGCCCCCGTCCTGCCCAGGTTGAGGTCCCATCGCCCGGGCCGGTCAAATGCGGTTCGTTGGCTCAGAACTCAGCGTCGTCTTAGCTGGCGTCGTACCAAGATCAGGAGGTTGTCGTGCGTAGAGTCTTCATAATGTCGCTCGTGTTCCTATTCGGGTTCGCGGCCGGCTGTGCCCAACCCGCTCCGGAGGCCACCCCCCCGCCCTCTCCCTCTCCCGTGCCTCCGACGCCGGATGCGAGTCTTGACGATCCAGCCACCCCTGAGGTGCCCACCGCAGCAGCAACCTGCCAGGTCTTCACCCTTCCGCCCGCGTCGCCGGTTCCGCCCATCACCGAGGACGACCACGCTGTGGGTCCCGAGGACGCTGCGATCACGTTCATCGAGTACGCCGACTTCGAGTGCCCGGCCTGCTCTGGGCTGCACACATTGCGTCATTACCTGAGGGACATATATGGCGACGACATCCGGTTCGTCTATCGGCATCTTCCCTTGACCGGCATCCACGATAAGGCCCTCATCACCGCCGAGGCCTCGGAGGCAGCCGCCGCTCAGGGGAAGTTCTGGGAGATGCATGACCTGCTTTACGAGAACCAGCAGGAATGGCGAGGCCTCTCAGAGGACCAGCTCCTGGGGACCCTCGTCGACTATGCTGAAGCTCTGGAGCTCGATACCGAACGCTTCGAAGACGCCCTCACGAACCACGTCTACCGGGATCAGATCTTGGCCGACTATGACGCCTATAGTGAGTACGGACAGCTGGCGACTCCTACCTACGTCGTCAACGACATCTTCTATCCGACTCAGCAGTTTGGCGGCTTCGGTCAACTCGAAGGCTTCATCGGCATGGTTAGCGTGCGCGACAAGATGTACCAATCGCCACCACCTCAGGTCATCGAACCCGCCGAGGACTACACGGCGACAATCCGCACGAGCAAGGGCGACATCAGGGTTGAGCTCTTCGCTGACCAGGCGCCTACCAACGTCAACAGCTTCGCTTTCCTGGCCCAACAGGGATGGTATGACGGCCTCGATTTCTTCTTCGTGAACCACGAGCAGGTTGCTCTGAGCGGGGACCCGAGCAATTCGGGGACTGCGTTGCCTTTCCCGGGCTACTACTGCGAGGACGAGACCACAGATGATCTCACCTTCGACGAGGCCGGTCTCCTTGCTCTGTACATCGGTGCTCCCGACATGAATAGCAGCTCATTCTTCATCACCTACACGCCCCAGCCTCAGATGACGGGGAGTTTCACCATCATAGGCCGCGTAGTCGAAGGTATGGATGTCGCCGAGAGGCTCACCGCGAGAACCCGCGGGCCCGATCAGCCGCAACCGGACACTATCGAGACGATTCTGATTGGCGACTAGCATACGGACACGCCGTTCAGCAGTCTCGCGCCGGTCGCTCCCGGCGCCTGACACAGTGACGTCAGGCAGCCTCCTCGGGTAGGGGCCCGATGGCGGATGGGCCAAGTTGCAGAGCCCTTTAGTGCCCGTCGATGTGGCACCTTTTCGACCCTGAGCCACTGCCTGATCCAACTTAGAGAGGTCACTATGAACCAACCGATGCGGCCCACGATGAAGGAGCTTCCCTTGGAGGAACGGCCACGGGAACGGCTTGTGCTAGTTGGTGAGGCAGCCCTCTCCAACGCGGAGCTACTGGCCATCATCTTGCGCACCGGCGTGGGGGGAGAGAGTGCCCTGGACATGGCCCGCCGTTTGCTTTCCACCTACGATGGCCTGACTGGTCTGGCCCGGGCCAGCTTCGCTGAGCTGCGCGCCGAACGGGGGCTGGGAGACGCTAAGACAGCGCAGCTCAAGGCGGCGCTGGAGCTCGGCCGACGCATGCTTTTCGCCACCCCCGAGGATCGCCTCGTCGTACGTTCGCCGTCCGATGTGGCGCAGCTTCTAATGGCGGAGATGGCCCATCTCGAGCAGGAGAACTTCCGGGTCTTGTATCTCGATACCCGCAACCACCTGCTCGGCTCTGAGACGGTCTACGTCGGCACCCTCAACGCGTCCCACATACGAGTAGCCGAGGTCTTCCGGGACGCCGTGAAACGCGGGTGCGCGGCCGTCATTGTGGCCCACAATCACCCCTCCGGTGACCCATCACCGTCGCCGGAGGATGTGGAGGTGACCCGACAGCTGGTCGCAGCGGGGCAGCTGCTCAACATCGACCTCTTGGATCACTTGATCATCGGTCAACAACGCTTCGTCAGCCTGCGCGAGCGCGGATTGGGATTCGAGTAGGGGCGGGGTCGATCTCTGGTCTGGGCCCCCTGGGGCCTCGCGCCCTGCTCGCGTCGGAGAAATCGGGCCAGTGCCTTCCATCGGAATCCCGACCGGCGACCCTCAACGATGACCGCGGCGGCTCTCAGGCTCCGCTCCTCATCGTGGCAGGCAGCACCTTCTGAGCCCCTACACCGGATGGTTGAGAGGCGCCGCCTGCGGTTGCCTGCCGATGGATCGCCGGCTTAGCTCACCTATTCTTGAGCGAGCAGCTCGACTTCCGTGACCAGAGCGTCGAAGCTGTGTCCGGAAGCGTGAACGGTCAGACTCTGGATCACGGCAGGGGGCGTCCCCGCCAACTCCTCCATGAGGTTCCCGGAGCTATATGCTTGCCAGGTTCCGATCTCCACGCTCTCGGCCCAGTAGTTAAGCAGCCAGTCCTCGGCTGGTCGGCCGGTGTAGAAGCCGTGTAGCCATTCCCGATCGGCGCCGTGGATATCCCTGTAGTTGATGCGGACGATGATCGGACACTCCGATCCCAGGTATCCGCATCCGCCGAAACCCAGGATATTCTGATACGCGATGTTGACCGCCATCTGCAGTTCAAGGGAGGCAAAATCCCGCACATCGTAGTTGATGGCCTGCGTGATGCCCAGCTCGGCGTGGTTGACCGCGTCTCGGTAGAAGTTGACTGCGGTCGTCTCCTCGTTGTCAACCACACTCGTCACCAGCTCAATCCTCCCCGGGGATTGCTGCGGATCCGTTTGCCTGTTGTAGGTCTGCCACCCGCTCTCCAACGGATCCTGGAAGTCGCCGTTTGCCACCAAATTCCGGGCTGCCGGCAGCGGGCCGTCTATCCCATCGGATCTCAGGATCGCGCGCTCGCCCGGGCCTAGGGATGACTCATCTCCCGAATCGCCGACCACCACCGCTTGTCCGTACCGCACCGTGGCCTCACTCTCCGCGTTGATCTTCACCTCGTAGCTGCCCTCTGTGAGCGTGATTGATCCCTGAGGGGTCTGCACCTCCACGATCGTAGATCTGTCAAGCGTCCCATAGACATTGACCCGCACGCGCCCGGCCTCCATCTTCAGTGTCAGTCGGTGCGGCAAGGGGCTCGCCGAGAATCGTGGAGAACGCGCTAGAGACAGGACACACTCGGTCTCATCGTACAGCTGAACAGTCGCTATAGGAGCAACCGTCCCGGGGTCCGGCGCCTCGATCACCAGGCGCCCGGATGTAGCGTTGGGAGCCGTTATCCTGCTGGCCTCGGGGAGATCGCGGGTATCCTCTGAGACGGACAAGGCCCGGCCGCGACCGCCGTACACGACACTGAGCGGCCCCCTTTGAACCTGAAGACTTACGTGCTGGTTCATCTGCGCATTGCGCACGTACCAGCGAATGCCCAGAGGGATCATCACCCCCAGCGCCACGCAGAGACCGAAGGAGCTCAGCAGGATGATCCAGGCCGAGCGCTCCAGGTTATTCCTCATAGATAGCGCACCCGAAAGCCGTCGAACTCGTCCTTCGGCTCTTCCCACTCGACATCGACCTGCTTTACCGATGCGGCAGGCGACCCTCGGTGCAGGAAGTCTACGAACTCGTCGAGATCCAAACGTTCTCCTTCTGCCATTGCTTCCACCGTGCCATCTCGCCGGTTCGCGACCCAGCCCGTTAGATTCAGCCGACGGGCCGTGCGGGTGGTGTAGTAGCGGAAGTTAACACCCTGCACGTAGCCGTGAACTCTCGCGTGCACACGAGCTCGCGAACTCCGGTCGCCACTCATATGGCAGCTCCTTCTTCTCTGCTACCTGAATAGGCGAAGAAAACGGGCCTCTCGTTGGTCGAAGCGGTACAGGCCGGCCTCCCGAGCTTCCTCCAGGGCTTTCTCGAACTCCGCTCGCGTGACAGGGCGATCGAGCGGCGGCATGTTCCCTGCCTTGTAGCACGGCCGGTACTGATCCATGATGTTTGCGTAGGTGTGGCGCGAGACCTCTTTCACCAGGAAATTCGCCACGGCGGCTGTCCCGGCCAAACCCTCAGGCAGGACAAGATGTCGGACGAGCAACCCTCGCTCCGCAATGCCTTGGTCGTCCATCACCAGGTCACCCACTTGACGGTGCATCTCTTTGACGGCTGCCTGGTTGACCTCCGGATAGTCCTTCACCTTGGAATACCGACGCCCCACCTCCGCATCGGCATATTTCATATCTGGCATGTAGATATCGACCACTCCGTCCAGCAGTCCCAGGGTCTCCAGCGAGTCGTAGCCCCCCGTATTCCATACCAGAGGTAACCGCAGCCCTCGCCCGGACGCGATCACCAGGGCCTTGAGGATCGGCGCCACCACGTGCGTTGGCGATACCAGGTTGACGTTATGGCATCCCTGTTCCTGCAGAGACATCATCATCCCGGCCAGTCCCTCTGGGTCGACCTCGCGGCCTCGCCGATATTGGCTGATATCGTAGTTCTGACAGTACTGGCAGCTTAGATTGCATCCCGAGAAGAACACCGTCCCCGATCCGCGATAGCCCCGTAGCGGATCCTCCTCGCCCAGGTGCGCACCGTGGCTGGCCACTTTGACACCGCTGCCGATCCCACAGGATCCCACTTCTTCCCCGCCGTCTCCTAGGCGGTTGACTCCACACGCCCGACCACAGAAGACGCAGCTGCGCAATTCCTCATAGGCGCGCTCCATCCGCTCGCGCAGTTCGCCTGAGCGATGGAGTGCCAGATAACCGACCTCGGGACCCTGCTTGTTCACCATCGCACGGCTACCCTCCGCGTGCGCCAATGCCGGTCCCGGTACAAGACGTGGCCGTTATCCTGACCGAACCGGTAGATCTTCCAGGTCACCTCCACGTCACGCTGGCAGTAATCGATCACCTTCTCAATCTGTCCCTGACGGAACCACCGCACCGCTTGCAGGCCATCGGCGCTCTTTCCAGTGCCCAACGTGGCTGCGGCCACGTCGTCCAGTCTGAGCCTGAACCCCAAAGCCCGGTGGAGATCGTCCAGCATGTCCACCGTCGGCAAGTCCAGAAGAGGGTCTTCTGTGTAGCGACGCAGGACTTCGTAGTCGAAGCCAAGCAGGTTGTAGCCGACGATTAGGTCTGCCTTGCGCAATGCACCGATCAGAGCCTCTGCATCCGGTTCCAGGTACGACCGGTACTCGTTCGAAGCCGTGTGATAGGTCACCCCGACTGCCAGTCGCATATCACGGATGTTGCTCCAACCCCCTACTTCACTGGCGATATACTGTGTCTCCAGATCAAAGACGAGGACGTCGTTCATACCGCTCTCTCTCCATTGCCGGTCACCTTCATCAACGGCCCGCCCCACGGTGGAGATGCCCGATCATGGGCACGGCCACCAGGATCGTCAGCACCCACAGTCCTATCCAGACCCCCCCCCGGTCCATCCACACTCGCCACCCCGTCGCCGGGCTCAGACTCGCCAGCCAATCGCTCTCCAACCTGCTGAAGCTGATGCCCAGCGCGTCGTCCACCCCACTTGTGCAGCTGGCACCGTCGGCGTACGCTGCCAACAGTCTACGTACGGCGTCGCCCCCGTACTGCTGGCGGATGAACCTGACCACACTGGCGCTCTGGGCATAGGAGAGAAACGCCCTCCCCGGATCCGGCGAGAACGGAACACACAGGTCTCTCAATGAGAGAAGCCCATCCGCTTGTTGAGCTTCCTCCAGGGCCAGCGCGTACTCAGGGGTTGGCAACTGCTCGTTGCTCGTGGCTAGCCCCTCATCCAGCCAACTGGGCACGTATCTGTAGCCTTCGGAACCGACAAGCTCATAGACCAGCAGATGCGTGATCTCATGGGGCAGATACCGCTTCATCCGCGACCCATAGCCTTGTTCCGGTGGCACCGCCACCAAGACCACTCCCAATTCAGGTCGCGCTTGCCCCCCGATCCAATCTCGTCCCGCCAGGACCATAGCACCTTCGAGATGGTACTCAGTGTCGTAGAGGAAGATATCCAGGGAATCCGGAAGCGGGGCACGAAGCTCCGCGTTGATCTCCTCGACGCTCGCCTGCGCGATATCCAGTGCCGTCTGCGCGTAGGCTGGATCGCCCCGGGTCTCAATCCAGTGCACCGAGATACCGGGAGTGCTCAGTGCCCGCCACTCAAACCGGTTGTCCGCATACGTGAACTCCTCTGGTTCCGTCTGCAGCCGGTTCCCTGCCACATCTTCGATCTGCCACCAGTATGTGATCTGGTCAAACGGAGGTAGGGGATACAGCCCCACGTCGCGTGTGTAGCTGACACGGATCACTCCTGCACCGTTCTCCACCGCGACCGCCACCTTCTCCGTGTCGGGATCCTTGCTGCCGCGGAAGAAGAGGTATATCTCTGAGATCTCGGCGCTGGAGGTGACCGCCAGGGTGAAGGTGACCTGCTGCGCGAAGCTGTACGCCACGTCCTGCTCCACCACGGCCATGCCCTCGGCCGATACAGAGGCAACTATCGACAGCGATCCGACGATCGCTGCAGCGCAGATCACGATTCCCGATACCAGCCTGATCCTGCGCAACGGCTCCCCACCTACCAGGGGATCTCCTTGTCCAGGTTGGCAAACATCTCTTCAAGGTCGCCGTGCAGGAACTCGAACTCCCTCACGGCAGCTTCGGCAGCGGACCGAAGAGCTTCATCGTCGACCCCGCAATAGTGTTCCAGGACTTGGCGCGCCCTATCCCCACCGATCTGTCCCAGGGCCCAGATCGCAGTCTGCTGCACCTCCGTGTCGGTGTCTTCCGCCAGCTCCTCCAGCATTGACACCGCCTCAGAGACCTGAAGCTCACCGCAAGCGCGAGCGGCTTCATGCCGCATCTTGGGGTTCGTGCTGTACAGCTCCCGCTGTACGTCTTGTTCCCAGCTAGTATCGGCGCTTCGACCCATCGCGCAGACGGCGCTGATACGCATCTTCTCCACCGGCGACTTGTAGGACTCCCTGATCGATGTGACCACCGCGTCGTCAGACACGTAGGCCAGCGATTCCAGTGCCCTCCGCTGTACCTCGATATCTTCGTCCTCGGCCTGGTGGGCTTCCAGGAGAACTTCATATGCCATCTCACGGGGTCCCGACCGGATCTTCTCCAGTTCCCCGAGCAGCACGAACCGTCCCAATGACCTGGCCGCGGCAGCACGGACGCTGACTGACTCGTCCTCTCGCAGGCACTGCGCCAGGCGTGGCACCAGCCGCACGTCCTCCTCTTCCCATAGGCCTTCGATCGCGGCCTCTCGCACTCGTTCATCTTGATCTTCCATCGCCATCCGGAAGATCCCGCTGAAGTCGAGGGTGAAATCTGCCTCGGCCATGCTCACCAACCAGGACGTCGCCTCCGCCCGAAGATCTGGCGGTAACCGCGTCCAGACGTCGTGCACCCGTTCCGCTTCCTCCCTGTTGAGGTTCGAGAGACACCACAACGCGGCCTGATCGGGTCTCTCACCCGTTTCGAGCAACGGCTCTAAGGCGAACTCGAGTGCATCGTTCATTCCCGTCACCGTCGTTCTCACTCCAGCAGAGACCAGGGTATGATTGGATCCAGGAAGTCCTGGAGCATTACCAAGAGCATAAGAGCAAGCAGGATCATCATCCCGATGAAGTGGACCACGGCCTCCCGCTCCGGAGAGATGCGGCGCCCCCGGATGGCCTCCACTATCACGAACAGAATGCGTCCCCCGTCTAGGGCTGGCAGTGGAAGCAGATTGGTCAACCCCAACGCCAGGCTGATGAGGGCCATCGTCTGAAGCGCCGGAAAGGCCAGTCCCCATTCGAAGCTCTGTTGAAGTGAGAAGGTCATGATCTGGGTGATCCCGACTACACTCGTCGGGCGCGCTTCCTGGGAACTAACCTCACCTCGGAGCAACATAATCGGTAGCTGCAGCGTCATTCTCGCAATCGAACCCAGATCGCGACCGCCCTCTCTGAAGGCCTCTGGGATGGAATACCGTTGCAGCCCCGTGTCAGCCGGCCAGGGCGCCATCATGATGCCCAGGAAACCGTCCTCTCCCCTCCGTTCGGGGGTTGCCAGGATCGATAGCTCTTGGGGGCCCCGCATGACCTCAAGCTCGATGGTCTCCTCCGGGGCAGCTCGGATAATCTGGTGCAGTTCATCCAGTCCTTCGCTGATGCGCTCACCGTCGACTGCCAGGATCAAGTCGTCAGGCTGCAGTCCGGCCTGGGCAGCAGGTGTTCCCGGCCCAACGTCCGTGATCTTCACCCGCCACTCCGTGGGCAGACCGCTGGTATACGCCCCCACCAGGAGCAGTAGCGCGGCCAACAGGTTGATAACCGGCCCTGCTGCCATCACGGCCAGCCGCCAACGCTTGGACTGAGCGCCCAGACTGCGGGGGTCGGAGGGATCTTCTTCGCCCGTCATCCTGACGAAGGCTCCCATGGGAAGAAGATTCAGGCTGTACAGAGTGCCCGGCTCCACTCCCGTGACTGCTCCCGCCATGCGAGTACCCCCATCAACCTGCCCCCGTCCCTGACCTGTCTCACTCTCGTCCTCAGCCAGAAGGATAACCCGCTCGAGCACGTGTCCCTCGTCGCCCCTCCGCGTGACCGCGGCCACTCGATCGCCGGGCTCCAATCCTGCCGGCAGCTTGAACCCTCTCGGGACCGTCACTCGCGTACCCTCTATACTCAAGTGTCCCGCTCCCCGCCACAGGCCAATGAGCCGGGGGGGAAAACCAAAACCGAACTCCTCCACGCGCACACCTGCCATCTTGGCGAGGATGAAGTGGGCCAACTCGTGAATCAGAAGAATTGGTCCCAACATCACAATAACCGTGCCGATCAGCCAAAACGCAATCGTAACCCACTCCATAGTGATCTCTCAGTCGAAAGAAGAACGGGCACTCTCCGGCCCGTCATTGTGCCTAGGAGGCTTCCGAAAAACCTCCTTCTCCGAAAGTAGAATAGGGCTGACGCCCCACCTATGTCGCCTGGAAACCGGGAATTCCGGCCCCAGCCTTCAGAAAGCGCAGAGACGATGCGCTTTGTGTCTACCTGCTGACCCATAGAGGGGCCTTTTCGGTGGCCTCCTGGCTTCCTCGCCAGGCGGAAAATCCCGATACTCCCCTTTCCTCCTCGGGGCTCGCTCCATTATACCCCTATGACGTTGACGTCGCAACAACACTTTTTCCAGCCATCAGGTCGCGACCATCCACCGAGACGGCCCCATGTCACCGTCCCTGCCACCGCTCCGATCCCCGACCCCCGCGCCAACCCCTGACACCAGCTCGAGGCGGGTCTGCGACCCGCCGACTGTCGCAGGCGTCCTGCCCCATCGATTCCGAGTTTCTGCGTGCAGCCCATCCCCCATCCTCCTACCGACCCGAGGGGAGCGACCCATCTCCCTCGCCGGCATTGCTCTAACCCCCGACACCAGCTCGAGGCGGGTCTGCGACCCGCCGACTGCCGCAGGCG
>SKLM01000312.1 GCA_007123205.1 Thermoflexales bacterium | reverse complement strand
TCCTCTGTTGCTTGGTGGCCTGCGCCCTGGACACTGATGGACGCACCCTCACACTGGTTGCGGACGGCGAGACCCGTGAGATCACCACTGAGGTCGTCACCGTCGGGGACGTACTGGTCGAAGCTGACATCACGCTCGGGCCCGAGGATTGGGTCGCACCGGCTGAGCCAACCATCGTCAGAGAGGGCATGATCATCCGCGTCGTCCGGGTCGAGACGCGCACGGAACTGGAGAGAAGCCAGCTCCCCTTTGACCGGCGGACAGTTCGTGATCCATCGATCCCCCGCGGTGACACTCGCCTTCTGGAACCCGGTGCGACCGGGTTGGAAGAACTGACTTACCAGATAACGTCGGAGGATGGCGTTGACGTGGATCGACGCCTGGTGCGGCAGGTCACAGTGGAGGAGCCGCGGACCGAGATCATCCTGATCGGAGCTCGGCGGGATGAGAAGCCGATCGCTATTACCGGGACCGTTGCTTACATCGCCAACGGAAATGCTTGGGTCATACGTACCACAAGCATCAACCAGCGACGACTGACCCACGAAGGAGACCTGGACGGGCGTGTCTTCACCCTTTCCGCCGACGGATCTCATCTCCTATTTACCCGGGCGCCGCCAGAGACGGAGCAGGACCGCTCGATCAACACGATATGGGTCGTCGACATTTCCCTGGCTGCCGCCGAGCCCGTCAGGGTGGAAATCGATAATGTCCTTTGGGCGGGATGGGAACCCAACTGCACGGTCGAGCCGGCGGGCAGCAGGTGCCGGATCGCCTTCAGCACCGGCTCGAAGGCCCGCGGCAATCCCGGTTGGCAGGCCCACAACGATCTCTGGATCGCCCGACTGCGCCCTGCGACGGGCGAGTTGGTCGCTCAGCGGGAGGTTCTGGAACCTTCCAGTGGCGGATCCTATGGCTGGTGGCCCGCCACCTACGCTTGGTCTCCTGATGGGCAGCGCTTGGCCTACGGGCAGGCCGACGGAGTGGGAGTAGTGCGTGCCGACAGCGGGCAAGAGCTGTCCTTGGCCAGTTTTGCCCCTTTCCGGACCTATGGGCCCTGGGTCTGGACTCCGAGTGTCGATTGGTCCCCCGAGGGACAGTTTGTGGTCACCACTCTTCACGGACCTGCCCTGTCAGGCGAGCCTGCCGAAGACAGTCCGGTCTTCGACCTCTGGGTGCTTGCCGCCGACGGGACCGTCAGTGCCATGCTCAGCCAGGAGGTTGGAATGTGGTCGGCGCCATCGTATGCGCCAGAGACCGAGGGCATCGCCTTCGCACGCGCTCGCAATCCGTACGCTAGCCACACGAGCAGCTACGATCTCTACGTGATGGACCGCGACGGATCGGACCGTCAGGTCATCTTCCCCGCAGCCGACGAGCCGGGTTTGATGAGTCCGATCAGGGCCTGGGAGCCGGGAGGTCAGCGGCTTGGCGTCATCTACCAGGAGAACCTCTATCTGGTTCGGGTTCTGGATGGAGAATGTCATCAACTCACCGACCAGGGCGGTGTAACCACCGTCGAGTGGCGCTGACGAGATTCAGCACAGCGGTGGGTAGATGAACTGGCACCCCCGTACGTGGTTCATTCTCTCGTTGGTTGGCCTGTTAGCGAGCCTGGGCTTGATGGGCATCGGACTGACCACTAAGGGACTTCGCCCGGAGCCGAGTGCGACTCAGTGCTACACGCCTCTCACCGGAGATGCGCAGTGGCACGGCGACTGGGACTTCTCCGAGTGGGGGGCTGATCCCAGCCAGGCCGGCAGCCTCGAGGGGACCGATCGTGTGACCATCGAGTTCGCCGGCAGCGAGCTCGCCTTACGCGTCCGTCGGGGGAGCTATCGGGCCTACCTGTGGGTCAGCGTCAACGGCGAGCCGGCGAATCAGCTGCCGCGCACTGATCGCGGCGCCTACCTCGTGCTCAGCTCACCGGATTGCGAGCCGCAGGTGACGGCCGTTCCCGTGGCCTCGGGCCTCGCTGATGGGATCCACACGGCAGAAGTGGTTGCCGATCGGGGCTGGAACCAGTGGCCGTTGGCGGGCTGGTGTGTCACACAAGACACGCAACCGCGGGGCCTCGATGACGCCTTGAAGGGTCTGGCAGGTTTGACCGTGATCTGCCTCATCGGTGTGCTCGCCAGTGCAGCTGAGTGGGCGCGAGCGTTGGGGAGACCGGCTTTGCAGGGCAACTCCCGCTTTCGCTTATCGACAAGCGGTGTTTCGTTTCTCACCTCGATCCTTGGGTCTCCTATCACCGTTGGTAGTGCAGCGGCCCTTTTCTACTTCTCCCCTTGGCTGCCCCTGACGGTGGTCAGCGCTGTGGTCCTGGCAGTGACCATCCTCCTGCGACTCGATCTAGGATTGGCTCTGGTGGCCCTTGTCGCCCCCTTCTATCTCCATCCCAGACCGCTGCTGGGTAGGGCGTTCTCCCTGGTGGAGATCGCCACCCTGCTCAGCCTGGTGTCGTGGGGAGTCCTGAATACTCAGAGACTCACTCGCCGGTCGATACGTCGCTCTCTGGCTGAGTTGTCGTCCCTCGATCTCGGTGTGCTCTTCCTGGTACTCACAGCGGTTGTCTCCACCCTCTTCGCCGAGTTCACTCATGTGGCGCTGCGCGAGCTGCGGGTCGTGATTCTGGGGCCAGCCCTCTTCTACCTGATGCTGCGGACGGCCTGTTCCCGTGAACGGGCTGTCTGGCGAACCGTTGATGCGTTCGCGGCGGGAGCTGCCGCCGTTGCCTTGATCGGCCTAGCACAATATGCTCTCGGCGTCAACGTGATCACGGCCGAGCAGGGCTTCCCTCGCCTCCGATCCGTCTTCGGCTCCCCGAACAACGCCGCGCTCTACCTGGGCCGGGCACTGCCGGTCTTGGGCACCATCGCTCTCTTCAGCGTGAACCGCCGTCGACGGCTCGCATACGGGCTCTTCGCCTTGCCGGTGGCCTCAGCCTTTGTGCTTACCTTCTCGCGAGCTGCGGTCCTGCTGGGAATCCCGGCCTCACTCCTGGTGCTCGGGTTGCTGGCCCGGGGGCGCTGGCGCTGGATTGCTCCGATCTTGCTTATCGCGACGGTGGTCGTGGCTGTCCCGCTCCTGAGCACGCCTCGCTTCGAGGGCCTCCTGGATCCTGGTTCGGGAACACTCTTCTTCCGACTCCAGCTCTGGCGCTCGTCTTGGAGCATGTTTCGTGATCATCTCTGGGTGGGCGTCGGCCCAGACAACTTCTTGTACCACTATCGCGGACGTTACATCCTGCCGTCGGCTTGGGAGGAGCCGCATCTCTCTCACGCCCACAATTTCCTGCTCTCTCATGCGACTCGACTCGGTCTTCTTGGCATCGCAGCTGCCGTCTGGCTGCAGGTCTCTTTCTGGCGAACTGCCTTGAAGCCGTCTATCTGCCGGGACCGGGAGCGTCACGTACTGGTGCTGGGACTGGCGGCGTCCATGGGCTACGCTCTCGGCCACGGCCTTGTCGACGCTTCGTACTTCTTCGTCGATCTTGCCTTCGCTTTCCTTCTGGCGCTGGCTCTGGTACAATGGGCGGTCGCTGGTGAGGCCCATCGAGAGGGAAGCTGACTGGAGGACGAGCATCCTGGCTCTGATGTGGTTTGCCACCTGATGAGGCAGGCGGAAGAAGGTCTTGTCGGTTCGAGAAGTGACGCACGCCTGGCGCGGACAGCGCAGACGATTCCCGGGTTTCAATGTTCTGCTGAAGCTGCAGGATGCGGTCTGAGTGACACGTCTATACGGGGAGGCCGGCGCGCTGGCGCACGTTCTCTCGATTCGAGTCTGACGGACAGACAAGGAGCCATACATGCGGATCCTGATTACGGGTGGGGCTGGCTTCATTGGTTCTCACCTCTGCGATCGACTGCTGGACGAGGACCACCAGGTGATTGCTATGGACAATCTGATGACCGGAACGGTCGAGAATATCGCCCACCTGTGGGGAAACGAAAGGTTCCGTTTCATCAAGCACGACGTGACGAACTACGTCTTTGTGGAAGGTCCGCTGGATGCGGTGCTTCACCTGGCCAGCCTGCCCAGCCCGGTCGACTACCTGAATTTCCCGATACAGACGCTGAAGGTCGGAGCCCTCGGCACCCACAAGACCCTCGGTTTGGCTATGACTAAAGGCGCACGGTATCTACTCGCCTCCACCTCTGAGGTCTATGGCGACCCGCTGGAGCATCCGCAGAGCGAGGACTACTGGGGAAACGTGAACCCTATCGGCCCCCGCGGCGTCTACGACGAGAGCAAACGGTTCGCCGAGGCATTGGTCATGGCCTACCATCGCTCGCACGGAGTAGACACGCGCATCGCCCGTATCTTCAACACCTATGGACCGAGGATGCGGATGGACGACGGCCGCGTCGTGCCTAATTTCGTCGGTCAAGCTCTGCGCGGGGACCCTTTGACGGTCTATGATGAGGGGAAGCGAACTCGCTCGTTCTGCTATATCAGTGATCAAGTTGAGGGACTGGTTCGGCTGTTGTTCTCCGAGGAGGTCGAGCCGGTGAACATCGGCAATCCCCAGGAGATGACTATTCTAGAATTCGCGCATCGCGTGCTGGAGGTGACCGGCAGCAAATCCCGGATCACCTTCATCGAGCCCACCGACGCGCGGACAGCGGATGATCCCCAGGTGCGCTGCCCGGACATCAGCAAGGCGCGGAAGGTGCTTGGGTGGTCCCCAACGGTTCCGCTGGAGGAAGGCCTCAAATCGACCGCTGTCTACTTCCAGGAGAAGATGTGACTCCATTGCCCGGTCGATGCTCGCTGGTTCTGAAGGACACAGCCAGTGTGACCCTTGCGCTGGGGGCGGCCGTGATCGCCGCTGTGCTTCTGATCCGGCTTCCGCCGTTTCACGGACTGGTGTTCGTTGGGACAGCCGCTGTTGTCATCGGAACGCTGATCGAGCCTTTCGTCGGATTGGGAGCCGCGCTCTTCGTGGGGCCTCTCAAAGCATATCTGAGTGCTGAGGTGCCCCAGATTCCGGCTCAGATCGGTCACGTGTTTGTTGTCCTGGCCCTAGCCTCCTGGTTGGCTCGAAGACTCGCGAAGCGTGATCTGCGGATCCGTCACTCCCCGCTGCTCGTCGCGCTCCTGGCTTTCATTGGTGCGGCCCTCCTATCGCTGTGGGATGCGGCGGGACTGGTGGAGTTTGGCCTACCCGAGCTGGTGAAATGGCTGCAGATCGTGGTTCTCTGCATATTCGTCGGCGAGCATCTCCTCGAGGAGACGGGTGGGCCTTCGGCCTCCGCAGAGTCGCGCCGGGCGGCCCTGCGTCTCCGCTGGTTGGTGATTGCTCTGCTTGGGGTGGGGCTCTTTCAGGCTGGCGTTGGGATCTGGCAGTTCGCCTTGCGTGGTGAAGGCCCCGAGCACTTCGCCATCCCGGGCGGTGATCTATTCCGGGCCTATGGCACCTTCGAGCAGCCGAACCCGTACGCCGGATACGTGGGGTTGACCGCGGCTCTGGCACTGGGCATCGCGGTTGATGGGATTCGCGTCAAACTGACTGGCGGAGACGATGGGGGCCCCGACTTGGAGCGCAGCGACGATCGGTGGGTCGATCTCCCAGCTCGGTGGCCTGCCGGTTCTGCCCTCACGATCTTCGCCGGCACTGTCGCATTGGTCATGCTCGTTGCTTTGGGCGCCTCGTGGAGCCGCGGGGCCTGGATGGGTTTCGGGGCCGCCACATGTGCGATTGCTGTCGGCCTCCCTCGGAGGGCACGATGGGGGCTTCTTCTGGCGGTAGCTCTCCTTGTTGTTGGCCTCGGGCTGTTCACCACGGGAGTGCTGCCCTCGTCTGTCACTGCTCGCCTGACGAGTTTCGTGCGGGACTTCCGGCTGGGAGATGTGCGCGGGGTGGCGATCAGCGACGCGAACTACGCCCTCATCGAGCGGATGGCGCATTGGCAAGCCGCGCTGTCCATGTTCCGTCACAATCTGTGGATCGGGGTCGGGTTCGGTGGCTTCGACCCAGTCTACAGCCGCTTCGCCCTCATCAACTGGCCCATTGCCCTCGGGCACGCGCACAATGTCTACTTGAATTTGGCTGCTGAGACCGGCCTGATCGGTCTGGTCGCCTACCTGTGCCTCTGGATCGTGATCGTCGGACAGACATGGCGGGTGACTCGGCGTGCTCGCGGCCTGAGTCGTGCTCTCGCTGTTGGTCTCCTGGGCGCGTGGACGCACATAAGTGTTCATCACCTGCTGGACAACGTCTTTGTCAACAACGCCCATCTGGCGATCGGTGTGCTATTCGGGATCCTGGTCTTCACTCTCCAGGCCAGTTGTGAGATGACGACGCCCTATGATTGCTAAGCTAGACATGTCGGTACGAAACAACCGCAAGGAGGCCATACGCTTCCTCAAGTTCTCCGTCGTGGGGTCCGTGGG
This sequence comes from Thermoflexales bacterium, assembly GCA_007123205.1. Taxonomy (GTDB): domain Bacteria; phylum Chloroflexota; class Anaerolineae; order B4-G1; family B4-G1; genus SKLM01. The sequence continues at coordinate 6,897 of SKLM01000312.1, read as the reverse complement.
AACCGTGATCGACTTCGGAGTTCTCAACCTCCTGATACAGCTGGCAGCCTTTGGCAAGGTGCCCGCCAACAGTGTATCCTTTTCGGTAGCCGTGATCTGCAATTACATCGGAAACCGACTCTGGGTCTACCCGGATACGGAGAAGGAATCTCTGCTGGCCCAGTTTGGTCAGTTCCTCCTCGTAAACGTGGTTGGTCTTGGACTGAATACGGCCATCTTCTATGGCTCCGATCGATGGCTCCTGGGCACGGCGGGCCTCTTCGCTGGGCCCGTCGGCGCCCTGGCCCTTTCCGTGGGGATGCCGCACTTCGACGTCGCATACAACGGTGCCAAGGTCTTAGCAACGGCCATAGTCCTGTTCTGGAACTTCTTCGCCAACCGTGTCTGGACGTTCGGAGATGTTGACTGATGTCTCCATGCGTTCTTGCGAGCGGGGCTCAACGCTTCCAGCGGGCGCGCCAGGATTCGGGGCCATAGGGGCACTGGGATCCCTCACTTATGCGTGTCGGCGTTGATTATACCTCTGCAGTCCGCCAACGGGCCGGCATCGGCCGCTACACCCGCGAGCTGGTAGCTGCGCTTCTCTCTCTGGGCGATACCCATCAATACGCCATCTTCGCTGCCGTGGGAGGGCTGAAGTCGAGGGACTGGCGATCAGGGATCGAACGGGCGCGGGTACAGGTGCGGGCCCTGCCGGTAACCGATGAGTGGCTGGCACGGCTCTGGCATCGTCTGCGTCTGCCCATCCCTGTCGAGCTTCTGACCGGTCCGCTGGATGTCTTCTACTCTCCTGACTTCACCCTTCCGCCCACGCGTCGCGGCACGAAGACGATTCTGACTGTCCACGATCTCTCCTTCGTCCACTACCCCCGTGCGTTTGTGCCATCACTGCGACGCTACCTGGAGAAGGCCGTGCCTCGGTCGGTTGACCGCGCGGATCTGGTGCTCGCTGACTCAGCCCGGACCCGTTCTGACCTCATCTCGATATTCGGGGTCTCGCCCGAAGTGGTGGAAGTCATCTACCCCGGAGTCGGTCCGCGTTTCGGGCCAGAGCCCGGGGCCGGAGAACAAGAGCGGCTGCGCGAACGGTATGGGATCCTGGATAAGCCCTACATTCTCAGTGTCGGGACGCTCCAGCCGCGAAAGAACTACCTGTATCTCATAGAAGGATTCACCCGGTTGCCTGCGTCCATAGGTGCCGGGATGCAGTTGCTCATCGCTGGTGGACGCGGATGGCTGTGCGACGAAGTCGTCGCCGCGGCCGACAGACATGACAACATCCGGATTCTGGGATTCGTCGGGGATGACGATCTTCCGGCTCTCTACCGGGGCGCGTCCCTGTTCGCCTTTCCATCACTGTACGAGGGCTTCGGTCTGCCGGTATTGGAGGCGATGGCATGCGGCGCGCCCGTTGTCTGCTCCGGAACGTCGTCGCTTCCTGAGGTCTGCGGCGATGCGGCTCTACTTGTAGACCCGCTGATCCCTGGAGATATGACCGAGGCGATGATCCGGCTTCTTGAGGAGACGGAGCTCCGGGACCAGATAGTCAGCCGTGGCCTTGCCCGAGCAGCTACGTTCACCTGGGAGCGCTCGGCACGGCGTCTCCTGGATCTAATTGAGTGCATCACGCACGCTAGATGAATCACGTGGAGATCAGTCCATGACTGGTTCCGTAACGGGCGAATCCAGAGGCGGATCTGCGCTATGCAGCCTCCAGTTCGCGGCCAGCGCCCTCGTCTTGCTCGGTTTCTTCGGTCCGTGGATAGCGCACCAGTGCGCTGCCCTGACGGTGACAGGTTACCAGATGTCCGAGTTCGCTAAGTTCTTCCCCCAGGTACAGAGCGGTGCGGTGCCCTTGACGCGGGCGTACTTCATCACTCCACTGCTGTCAGGCGTCGTCTCGATGGGCCTGGTGCTGCGCCGATCCTCCCTCCGGCCGTTGGTTCGCGTGGGTGGGACGGCGCTGGCCGCCCTTCTCATCCTTGCTGTCCTGCCGCCACATCATTCGATCCTCGATCCCGCCTATCGACCTCAACTCATAATGGTTGGAGCCGGGGTGTTGCTCACAGCCGGCACGGTCTTGACTGCCGACCTCACTGAGCGAGCGCACGGAGTGGTCAGCTTTCTCATCGCTCTGGCAGGAGCTGTGCCGGCCCTGTGGCAGTTCGTGCTCTTCCGCCCGCTCATCGCTCAGCTCTACAGAGCCCCTGTCATGCCGGGATGGGGACTGATCGTCGGTCTGATCGGTTTTACGCTCCTCTCCGTTACTGGGCTCCGCCGAGTCTGCACGGCCTAGGCAGCGGCTCACCGTGTGGAAAGGCGGGGCCCTGGCGCAGCCCCCAGAAAACCAGGTCCTGCGGCACCCCCAGAGCGGTTCTCTCAGGCCCTTCTGCGCAACCGAGGTGCCTCCCGGATCAACCACGCAATCAGCCCGATGACGACGAGAGCCAGCTGGGCGGCGACTGCGGTCCACTTGACGGTCGAGAACGCGCTGGCCGCCAGGGCGACGGCAGGCAGCTTCCGGGGATAGCTGAGAAGCATCGTCGCGATTGTCAGATTCTCCAACAGGTCCGCTACCATCGCCGCCGGGGGAACGAGGAGCGTGCGCTGCAGCACACCTCTATCTTTGAAAGCGCGATGGAAGATGTACGTCAGGACCAGGCTGAACACGAGAGCCGAACCCACGGGGAAGAGGACGTCCAGGGTCAAAGCAATCGCGGCGTAGTACTGCCGGCCCTGTCGACCGTAAGCGGAGATCATGTCGTAAGCCTGTTCGGGGGTATACGCGATCAGAAAGTCGATCGCTCCCACACCTCCCGAATACGCTTCGACGCGACGATAGGCCGGGGCCACGATGGCGACGCTGTACACGGCGAAGACCGCCAGGGCGATGAGAAGGCGGCGACCCTTTGCCAATACGATGAGATCCTCGGATATGGTCACCAACAGCCGTGACTGGGTCGCCTTCCAACCCTTCACCGATGAGCCTTCCTTAGCCATTGAGCATCTCCCTGCCTTTCTACTGACGGCAACCCGACCACGTGCGGTACACAAGCGCGCAGAGACCGATTCCTCTTGGAGAGATAGGTGGACTTCCAGCTTTCCCTTGCTTGTGAATCACCGACCTCCTCTGGTCCCTCTGACCTGGGAGCATCCTCGGCCGCTCCTCGCGTGCCGAACGATAGATCCGACGATGATTATGGGCTTCTACGCAGATCTGTCAATCGTCAACCGTGAGAGCGTGGAAAGAGCCATCGCAGCCGGGGTGTCTTCGGCATATGTCCCATCAGTTGCCCACCTGTGCGGCGTGCCGGCGCTCCCGCCGCGGATCGGGATCCAGCTGCACCTCTCCCCCCCAGATTCGGCTCCACCCCGGCCATGTCGGGCCGTGAGGAGAGTTCCCTCATCCCGCCGTCCCATGGGCTTCAACCATCCACCTCACCACCACTTCGTCAACAGCCTAACCCGTCATCCACGCAAGCCGGCACCTTTCTCGGCGCCAGTAGATGCGGTACCAGGCCCTGCGTTCGAGCGGTTGCTAAAGGCCCAAACAACCTCCGAAGCAGGCTGACCTCCTGTCCTGGGGGGCCATGCTCTCAGTGGCAGTTTGAGCAGACATCCGGAGGGTTCTCCCTGTCGGGAGGTCATTGGTCCGCTGGCTCTCCCAGGGTTCTGGCTTGACCAGCCGCTCAGCTCACTTATAATCGTCTACGTACCAGACGATCGCTGGCGGTATGTCGTGGCCGATGCGCGCCGCCCGCTGCGCTGCGGCAACAGGAAGGCGTGGATTGGTTGCAGCAAATCGTTGGGACGGCTATTCCGCAGAACCATGCACATAATTGCGCTATTCGCAAAGCTGAGGTCCGGTCTCCTCGCTCCTCATGGTGCTGGAGGGTCTGCCGGCTTGGAGCCCCATTTGCGAACGGGGATCGGCCCGGCCCCCGGGTGGTTGACCGTGTTCTTGGCTGGTGAAAAGAGAGCTGTCTATTGAAAGTCATCCTGACCCACGAGAACGCGGACTTTGATGCCATCGCCAGCTTGCTCGGTGCGAGCCGACTGTTCCCCGCTGCAATGCCCGTCTTGCCTCGTCGTATGAATCGGAACATCCGCGCTTTCCTGACCCTGTACGGCGCAGAGCTTCCCTTTGTTCATCCCGACGATCTCCCGCGGGAGGAGATCGAACACGCCGTCTTGGTCGACACCCAGAGCTTGACCACGGTGAGAGGCATGGCGGAGGATCTGAGAGTCGATATCATCGACCATCACGAGCTGGATCGCGACTTGCCGTCCAACTGGATGTTCTCGGGTGACCCACTGGGTGCCACAACGACGCTCCTGATCGAGGAGATCTCTGCTCGGTTCCTCGAGTTGACTGACCTGGAAGCGACCTTGTTGCTGCTGGGGATCTATGAGGATACTGGGTCTTTGCTCTACCAGTCGACGACCGTGCGCGACGTGCGTGCGGCAGCCTGGTTAATGGAGCAGGGGGCCCGACTCGACTTGGTCCGCGAGTTCCTGCATCATCCGCTGGAGCCGGAGCAGCGTGAACTCTACGAGCGTATGCTGGAGACGAGCGAGACCCACAACGTTGAGGGGCATTCCGTGGTCATCGCCGCCGAGAGGGCTCCTGGTTTCACCGAGGGATTGTCGACCGTCGCGCATAAGCTGCGGGAGCTTCTGGAGCCCTCGGCGTTGCTTATGCTGGTTGCGCTTGATGGACGCATCCAGCTCGTGGCTCGCAGCACGACCGACGATATTGACGTCTCCGTGGTGGCGAAGCACTTCGGTGGCGGCGGGCATGCGCGTGCTGCAGCGGCGCTTATGCACGATCGCGACCTCGAAGACGTGCACAAGGAGATCCTGCGCTTGCTGCCGGATATCGTTCAGCCCGCCGTGACGGTCGCCGAAGTGATGTCTTTGGGTGTGCGGGTACTTTCCCCGGACGATACCGTCGCCGATGCGGCTGAGCAGATGCGACGCACCGGCCACGAAGGGTATCCCGTTGTCCGTGAGAACCAGGTGATCGGCCTCGTGACCCGCCGGGCAGTCGATCGCGCGCTACAGTTTCGAATGACTGCTGCCCCCGTCACGCAGGTCATGGATGCCGGGGACGTCACCGTAAGCCCAGAGGACTCAATGGAGTCCCTCCAGCAATTGATGATCGAGACCGGCTGGGGCCAGATCCCCGTGGTCAAGGGCGGCGATGTCATTGGAGTGGTCACCCGCACCGACCTCATCACGCTGTGGGGCGTACCCCCGGAGCCTTCTCGGCGCTTGAGAATCTCGACACGTCTCGAGCAGGCTCTGCCTGCCCCCCTGTTCAACTTGGTGCGCCACATCTCACGCGTGGCCCATCAGATGGGCATCGTGCCCTATTTCGTCGGGGGATTGGTGCGCGACATACTGCTTGGCCAGACCATCTCTGATATTGATATGGTCGTCGAGGGAGATGCCATTGCCTTGGCTGAACGCCTGGCCGATGAGCTTGGCGGAAGGGTGATCGCTCACAAGCGGTTCGGGACGGCCAAGTGGGTTCTTTCGGACACGGTCTTCGCCAGTGTTGCCGAAAACGTTTCCGCCGACCACGAACTGCCGCGCAGCGCTGATTTTGTGACAGCACGCACCGAGTTCTACACCTATCCGACCGCTCTGCCGCAGGTGGCACAGAGTTCGATCAAGCAGGATCTACATCGGCGTGATTTCACCATTAACACCCTTGCTATCCGGCTGGATCCGGAACATTGGGGCGAACTCCTCGATTTCTACGGCGGGGAGGAAGATCTGGAGAAAGGGACCATCCGTGTGCTCCACAGCCTTAGCTTCGTCGACGATCCTACACGAATCCTCAGGGCCGCCCGTCTTGAGAGTAGACTGGAGTTCGAACTCGACCCGCGAAGCGAAGAGCTGATCGAGGACGCCCTGCCGTTGCTCAAGCGGGTCAGCGGCGACCGGATACGCCACGAGTTGGAGCTGATCTTCCGCGAGGACGAGCCGGAACGCGCGCTGTGCCGGCTCGACGAGTTGGGAGCACTCTCCTCCATCCATCATCGTCTGCAATGCGATCCTTGGCTGACCCGAAAGTTCCGCTCTCTTCGGGAGCGGCTCGACCCCGAGATCTGGGACCTGAAGAATGGGGATATCTGCTTTGTCCAGCTGGCCCTGCTGGCGTATCGCCTCGAAGAGAACGAACTGGGGGCACTGAGCGAGCGCCTTAACGTAAAGAGTGGAACTGAAGACGATCTGCTCCTGCTGGGAGATCTGCGGCAGAAGATCCCACTCCTTCACGAATCGCATCGGCCCAGTGCCATCTACCAGCTTCTACGACCTTACCCGGGGCGCGTGCTGGCCGCCGTCTGGATTGCCACCGACAGCCAGGACGCTCAAGAACGGATTCTCTGCTATCAGTCGCACTGGCGATTCGCGGAGCCCGAGATCACCGGTGACGACTTGAGGGAGATGGGGCTGGAGCCCGGGCCGCTGTTCGGGGATCTGCTGAAGAGACTCCGTCAAGCCCGACTGAACGGAGACGTGAGTACCCGGGAGGAGGAGATGGCGCTGATTGAGCGGATGCCGGCTGTGGAGGAACGGCTCGATGAGGACCAATGACGACCGATGATGAAAGGAGGAGGCCTTGGGTGCAGACATCGTGCAGGGGAAGCCGATTCGCATCGACCAACAGGAGCTCATCCCGTTTGTGCGTGTCGCGAGTCGAGTGCGGCGCAGTGCATTCTTGGGCGACGATGAGGTGACGGCGACTGGTCGGGTTTGTGTCGATATGCGACCCGTTGCCATCCTGCGTCGGAGCGAGAAAGGCGAACAGTCCATTCGCATCCGCGACGAGACGGCTGCGAGGCTGCGACAGCTGCTGGTGATGGCCATTTTCATCGCATGTGCTGG
>SKLM01000022.1 GCA_007123205.1 Thermoflexales bacterium | reverse complement strand
GAGCCAGCGCCCACCTTGACGCCACAGCCATCGCCATCGCCGACCCCGCCAGTGACACAGGAGGACATGATGAGCCGAGTTGCCCTGATACGCACGTCCGATCGGGTTGCCGGGGTCCAACGGGCCCTGAGCCTGCTGGATGTCGACGGCCCGGCTGGCGGGACTGTCCTCGTGAAGCCCAACTACAACAGCGCCGATCCCACCCCCGGCTCCACCCACGGCGACGTGCTACGCACGCTGATCGAATGGGTCCTTGACCACCCCACCGATTCGGTCGTGCTGGCCGAACGGAGCGGCATGGGAGAGACTCGCCGGGTATTGGAGCAACGGGGCGTCTTCGCGCTGGGCCAAGAGCTGGGCTTCGAGGTGCAGGTCCTGGACGAGTTAGGCCAGGATGCCTGGGAACTGGTCCAGCCTCCCGGGAGCCATTGGCAGCGGGGCTTCCCTTTTCCTACCCAGTTGTTCGGAGGGGCGGACTATGTCCTGCAGACCTGCTGCCTCAAGACGCACCGTTACGGCGGGCACTTCACCCTGTCCCTCAAGAACTCCGTGGGCCTGGTGGCCAAGTATGTGCCGGGCCAGGACTACAACTACATGAGCGAGCTCCACAGTTCGCCACACCAACGGCTGATGATCGCTGAGATCAACGCAGCCTATGCGCCCGATCTCGTCGTCCTGGACGGGGTGGAGGCCTTCGTTCAGGGAGGGCCCGCTCAGGGAGAACGGGTTCAGGCGAACGTCCTGCTGGCCAGCAGCGACCGAGTCGCTCTCGATGGGGTGGGCGTGGCCATCCTCCGCCATTTCGGCACGACGCCCGCCGTCAGCCAGGGAGCGATCTTCGAGCAGGAGCAGATCGCCCGTGCCGTCGAGTTGGGCCTGGGAGCGACCGGTCCCCAGCAAGTCGAGTTGGTGACCGACGATCCGGAAGGTGAAAGGTTCGTCGAGGAGCTTCGACCGCTACTGGAGGCCTAGCACCAAGCGCGGGCGGACCTTGTCTGAATCCAGTATCAGCCCGGCTCAGAGAGTTGCCTCCCGCTCCCCAGCCGCACACTACCCGGCCGCTACAACTCTAACCCCGCCGGTCGGCAGTCCGGACGGAGAGTCAAACCAGACAGCGCGAGAGACCGGAGAGTTCCCGGTCTCTCACGCCGCTCCCTCCAGGCCCCTCGAGACGATCTTTCTTGCTGCTCGGCCGCCTAGCGCGCACCCTCAAAACTGATCATGATACGGGTACCATCGCCTTCGGCCGCGATCATCACCGTCACGGTGTTGGGCCCCTTCACCCACCGCTGCTGCACCAGCTCACCCATATCGTCATCGGCCTCCAGACTCCAACCCTCTGCCGCCATCTCGTCGCGGTAGAACTCCGCCACATCGGCCGGGTTGTCGGGCGTTTCGAGGGCCACCATGCCCTCCGTGCTGAACTCCTGCCGGGCATCGGGGTAGAGCGGCACGTCCTCCGGGAGGCCGATCCTGTCGACCCCCTCAGGAGGCTCAATCGTGAAGGGAACGTTGACGTCGTACACCTCGTACACCACGGCGGCCCGACCCATGCGCTCCTGGCGCTGCTCGGTCCAGGACATCTCGAACTGGACCGTGAAGGCCGGCAGGTCTGGGTCGTCGGCGATCCAGGCCTCGCCTCGGAGATCGGACACCTCCCCCTCGGCCAAGAAACCCGCCTCCAATGGCGACAGACTGAGGACATAGCGGCGCGTCTGGATGCCATTGATCGTCTCCCGTCCCAGCAACGAGTCGTAGATATCATCCGACCCGAATCCAAACCCAACCAACCCCGGATCGTCAAAGTCTGTGGCGAAGTCATCGGGGTCTCCCGACATTTCGCTGCATCTGCCGGCGCTGCACGACCAGGCTTGATCGCCGATCTGCACAAACTCCATCACATCGATCTCGTTGATGTCGCTCCAGACGACACGCTGCGCCCGTGGCTCCCGGGTTTGAGCACGCTCCATCGTGAACCGATCAGGCTCACCCTCCTCGGGAACCCATTCCGTCGTCATCCGCATGCGATAGGTCTGCAGACGGTCCATCGCATCGGGATCCAGTTCCGGTTCGAGGGCGCCGTCGTCCGGGGAGTCAACCGCTTCCTCCTCCGGAAGTCCCTGCCCCACCTCTGCCACGGCGGTAGCAGCGTCTCGTCCAGCGTCGATGATCTCCCCAGCCCTGCCAAAGAGCCCACAAGCTAGCGAACTCAGCACCAGAAGTGTTATGGGCAACCAGATGATCCTCTTCATATCTCCCTTTCTTCTCTCCGCGCTTCCCCGTTGACCGCTTCGCGCGAACCGGAACCACTGCTGCCCACCGGGGCGCACCTTATGCCTGCGTGCAGAACCGGGCCCGTGCGGTCGTGTGGCGATGCCCAGGTTCGAAGGCTCCGCGCCAGCACCGGCTGGGGGCCTCCAGCAACTCTCCTGAGCCCTCCAGAGGGTTTTATAACACGACCGGGGTCACCTCGCAACCCGATGCCCGGCTGCGGGCGACCTCCGACCCACTGCTCGATCTTGACAGCCAGCGCCCAGCAGCTGCGACGGGGCCCTGGCGACAGACACCCTTGCTTCGCGTGCCGGTTCGTGTCACCTGAGCCCGCAGAGAACTTCCACCTCCTGGTCCGACAACCGCGCTTGTCATCCTGAGCAGCGGAGCGACGCAGAATCTCCCTCACGCGGACGAGAAACAACCCATAGGTGAGCACTCCCCGGCCGCCCAGCAATTTCTGATGGTCGACGTGCGGTTGTCGGGATAGAAGGCTACTGAAAGAGCCCCCCGTTAGGGCAGTGAGTGGAGCTTGAACCTAGTGGTGACGCGTCTTTCGGGGCCGGTTCCCTGATTCTCGCCTTCTGGAGGCCAGAAGTGGGGCATCGGCCCTATTGGGCTTTACGACAAGGGGTGTTTCAAAGGCTTCCCGGACACACGGAACACCGGGTACAGCCAAGGAAACAGACCGGGGGCTACCCCCGGTCTGTCATCATCCCGCCATCAACCTCTGAGAAGCGACTCCGCACACGCCGGGCCGTCAGGGCCCATCGTCGACGGTGATCATCACGCTGGTCCCATCGTCTTGAGCCGAGGCGACCAGGGTGACCATTCGAGCGTCTTTGGTCCAGCGCTGCTGCACCATCTGCTCTAACACCTCATCAGACTCGAGCGTCCAGCCCTCTGCGACCAGCCCTTCGCGGTAGAACTGCGCGACATCGGCCAGAGCGTCATCCGTGCTGAACGCGGTCATGCCCGCCATGCTGAACTCCTGCTGCCCTCCCGGGTAGGCCGGGACGTCCTCAGGCAAGCCGCTCCGGTCAGCGCCCTCAGGAGGCTCGATGGTGAAGGGAACGTTGATATCGTAGACCTCATGCAGCAACGACTGGCGCCCCGACTCGTCCGCTCGCTTCACGCGCCAGGAGGTCTGGTAGCGCACCGTGAACTTTGGCAGGTCGGGTTCATCAGCGATCCAGATCTCGCCGCTCATATCGGAAACATGGCCTTCGGCGGCCAGCAAAGCGGTCATCTGTGTCAGGTCCAGGGCATAGTGCCGCGTCTGGATGCCATTCACCGTCTCTCGGCCCAAGAACCGGGCATCATCCGTCACGGTTTCGGGTCTGAAGACTCCCATATCGCCGAAAGCGGATTCCATCTCATCCGAGTCGGCAGGCATCTGGGTGCAGGAGCCGGCACTACACATCCACGCCTGATCGCCGATCTCCACAAACTCCACCAGCATGTCATCGGT
>SKLM01000211.1 GCA_007123205.1 Thermoflexales bacterium | reverse complement strand
GCTTAGCTTCGCACGCGGCTTAGCTTCGCACGCGGCTTAGCTTCGCACGCGGCTTAGCTTTGCACGCGGCTTAGCTTTGCACGCGGCTTAGCTTCGCACGCGGCTTAGCTTTGCACGCGGCTTAGCTTCGCACGCGGGGGAAGTGCATGGCATCGGACCGCAGCGCCGGGACGCCACTCCGCTCCGCTGCGTGGCTAACTACGAGCAGAGACTCCGTCCCGAGTTTCTTTCATTCTGAGTGGTGCGTGGCCTGGGCCTCGCTGCGCGAGCGGGCATGCTGGGCACCATGGATCTTTTCGGAATGAGAGGTGTGAAGGTGGTGGTTTCCTGATCCCATGTCCTATGCTATAATGGTTTGGGTGGGTTGGAGTCAGATTCTGTGATCACAGAGAGCGTTGCTATCAAAGGTATACGGCAGGGATTGCTCGTCACCCTCGGGGAGGGAGAGTGGAGCTCTCTTCTGACGGCTCTGGAAGCGCAGCTCACGGAGAATCCCACGTTCTTCAGCGGGGGGCGGATGGCTATCGACGTTGGCGATCGCCGGCTGATCCCGTCGCAGATTGAGGCGATGCGCTCGTTGGTGGCGCACCACGAGGTCGAGTTGTGGGCACTAGTGAGCGGCAACGCGGAGACGCAGGCCGAGGCGCGCGGAGCAGGCCTGGTGACCGAGCTGGCTCCTACGCGCGACCATCAGCCCCCTGTCGAAGGGGGCGACGACCCCGCCGGTCGGGCAGTGGTCCGGCAGGGCACGCTGCGTTCCGGCCAGAGCGTACGTCATCCCGGGCATGTGGTGATCATCGGGGACGTCAACCCCGGCGCTGAGGTGGTGGCGGGGGGTAGCGTCGTGGTATGGGGGCGGCTGCGTGGGCTGGTCCACGCAGGAGCGCTGGGGAATGAGGACGCGGTGATCTGCGCCCTCGACCTCGCTCCGACACAGCTCCGGATCGGCGGGCATTTCTCCCGTTCGCCTGAGGAGCAGCGCTCGAGGCCGGTGCCGGAGAAGGCATCGGTGGTCGACGGCCGGATTGTGGCTGTCCCATGGCCCGGGGAATGACGCTCAGATAATCGAAGGAGAGTCTGTGGCAGGAAGAGTGGTGACGATCACATCAGGAAAGGGCGGCGTGGGCAAGACGACCCTCACGGCCAACTTGGGGGCTGCGTTGGCGATGCGGGGACAGCGTGTGGTGGTGATCGACGCCGACGTCGGCCTCCGGAACCTCGACGTGATGCTGGGGCTCGAGAACCGCATCGTCTACGATCTGGTTGACGTCATTGAGGGGCGCTGCCGCCTGCGGCAGGGACTGGTGCGACACAAGCAACTCCCGGAGCTCTACCTGCTGCCCGCTGCGCAGACCCGGGATAAGAGCGCGGTCCAGCCTGAGGACATGGTCCGCATCTGTGACGAGTTGCGGGGCGATCACGACATCGTGTTGATCGACTCCCCGGCTGGGATCGAGCAGGGCTTTCGTTACGCCATGGAGCCAGCCGACGAGATTATCATCGTCACCAATCCGGAGGTCAGTGCCGCGCGCGATGCCGATCGTGTCATCGGCCTGATCGAGGCCGAGGAGAAGAGTCCCGCGCGGCTGGTCATCAACCGACTTGAGCCGAGCATGGTGAGCAAGGGGCACATGCTCGGTGTCGCTGACGTCGTTGAGCTGTTGGCGATCGATCTGATCGGTGTGGTACCGGAGGATTCGAACGCGTTGATCGCTGCCAACCGTGGTCAACCCCTGGCCCTTTCGAACAACCGCTCTCGCGCCGGTCACGCCTTTCACAATATCGCGGGGCGGCTGCTGGGCGAGGAGGTGCCTTTCGAGCCGTTGCGGGAGCCCCGTGTGTTTGAGAGATTGTTGCGTTTCGTCAGTCCGGAGAGGAGTTGACCACCATGGGATTCCTTGACCGTCTGTTCAGTCGCCACGAACCGCCCAGCGGAAGAGTTGCCAAGGATCGACTGCGGCTGGTGCTGACGCAGGATCGAGCCGGTATCTCGCCGGCCCTGCTGGAGACTCTTAAGGATGAGATCATCACGGTGATCTCCCGCCACGTGGACGTGGATGTCCAGTGCGTCCAGGTCAGCGTCACGCAGAGCGGTCGGGAATCGAGCCTCGTCGCCGACATCCCCTTGAGGCATCGGCAGGGTGTGAGGGAAGGGTAGGGACCGCCTTGCGCCTCTGGCGCCATTTCGACTACACGCTTCTGATCACCTCCATCCTCCTGACCGTCTTCGGGGTGGTGATGATCTTCAGCGCCAACCTCGGCAGTCTGGACCCTCGCATGCAGGACCTCTGGCGTCGGCAGGCGGTCTTTGGCGCGGTGGGAGTCGGTCTGATTATCCTGCTGGCGATCTTCCCACGGGATTTCCGTTGGCTCGGCGATTTCTGGTGGCTGACCTACCTCATCGCTGTGGGTCTCCTGGTGCTCGTGCTACTTTTCGGGCAGAGCGAGATCGGTAGAGCGCGGAGATGGTTCGATATTGGGTTCATGCGTCTGCAGCCCTCGTTTTTGGCGATGAACCTGCTGGCGATATCCGTCGGAGCCATGCTGAGTCGCGCACGGAAGCGTCGTTCCGCTGCTGTCCCCCTATTCGGTACACCGAAGACAAGCCTCTCGGGGGCCGCCTTGGACCGGGCGGGGTTGAGCAACTACCTGATCTCGGGAGCGATGATGCTGCTGCTGGCTGCTCTCGTCTTCCAGCAGCCGGACATGGGCACGGCCGCGGTGCTGGCAGCCATGTGGGTGGCCATGGTGCTCGAATCCGAGCTGGGTGGGCGGTACATCGTGGCGACGATCCTGCTGGGCGTGGGGGCGATCTACCCTTTGTGGCGCCTGATGGAAGCGTTCGAGTTCGGCTACATGCAGCAGCGGGTATTGAGCTTCCTTAACCCAGGCAGCAACCCGGACGCTGCCTATCAGCTTCAGCAAGCGGTCATCGCCATCGGCTCGGGAGGCCTGTGGGGAAAGGGGCTTGCTCAGGGGACGCAGAGTCAGCTCCGGTACCTGCCGGTGCGCCACACCGATTTCATCTTCGCCGTCACAGCGGAGGAGCTGGGCTTCGCCGGTGTGATGCTGTTGTTCGCCCTTTACCTGATCCTGTTCTATCGATTGCTGCGCATCGTCCTGATCGCCTCCGATGGGTTTGGAAGGATGATAGCTGCCGGGACCCTGGCGATGATCCTGTTCCAGGCCGTGGTCAACATCGGGATGAATCTGAGGCTGCTGCCGGTGGTGGGCTTGCCGCTGCCCTTCATCAGTTACGGTCCGGCGGCTCTGCTGACCACGATGATCGGCATCGGCCTCGCCGAGAATGTGGTGATGCGGCATCGAAAGCTGGAGTTCTGAGTTCGCCGGGCGGGTCAGAGACCCGCCCGGAGCAGGGATGGGAGTTGGCGCGCTGGCGATGCTAGGAGTAGGGAAGCTCCGGGTTGTCTCCCCTCTCCCCAAGCGTGCGCAGCTAAGCCGGGAGAGGGTCAGGGTGAGGGGGGCGTGTACGCCAGAACCCTTCAACGTGCAACCTGCAACGTTCAACTTGCAACCGGCCAAGGGAGGATGGTATGCTCACGGAGGCCGGTGGAGGAGTTAGAAGTATGACAGACGAACAGTCTTCCGATTTCATCCGCGAGATCATCGAGCAGGATATCGAGGAGAGCCGATACGACAGCCGGGTCCACACGCGGTTCCCTCCGGAGCCGAACGGGTATCTCCACGTGGGGCACGCGAAGGCGGTGTGCATCAACTTCGGGATCGCTGAGGAGTTCGGTGGCCTCTGCAACCTGCGCATGGACGACACGGACCCCACTAAAGAGGCCTGGGAGTACGTCGAGGCTCATCAGCGGGACATACGCTGGCTGGGCTTCGACTGGGACGACCGGCTGTTCTACGCTTCGGACTACTTCGAGCAGCTCTACGATTGGGCCGTGGAGTTGGTGAAAAAGGGAAAGGCCTACGTGGATGATCTGAGCCCGGAGCAGATCAGCGTCTATCGCGGTGATTTCACGACGCCAGGGAGGGACAGCCCGTACCGTGGCCGGACAGTTGAAGAGAACCTGGACCTGTTCGAGCGGATGCGTGCCGGCGAGTTCCACGAGGGGGAACGGGTACTGCGGGCCAAGATCGATATGACGCACCCCAACATGAACATGCGCGATCCCGTCATGTACCGGATCCTGCACGAGACGCATTATAAGCAAGGTGACGCGTGGTGCATCTATCCGACGTATGATTGGGCCCACGGCCAATCCGATTCGATCGAGGGGATCACGCACTCGCTGTGCTCCCTGGAGTTCGAGGATCATCGTCCCCTCTACAACTGGTTCCTGGAGCAGCTAGAGATCTACCATCCGCGGCAGATCGAGTTCGCGCGGCTGAACCTGAGTCACACGGTGATGAGTAAGCGGCTGCTAAAGGCCCTCGTCGATGAAGGTTATGTGGTGGGCTGGGACGATCCGCGTCTGCCCACCATCTCTGGGATGCGCCGGCGCGGCTATCCTCCCGCGGCGATCCGCGCGTTCTGTGAGGAGATCGGCGTGGCGAAGGCAGCCAGTCTGATCGATATCGATATGCTGGAGCATTTCGTCCGGGATGAGCTCAATCGGAACGCACCGCGGGTGATGGCTGTGATGGAGCCGCTGAGAGTAGTCATTGAGAATTACCCAGAGGATCAGACAGAGATCTTCGAGGTCGACATCAACCCGGAGGATCCCGACTCTGGTACGCGGGAGGTTCCCTTCTCGAACGTTCTCTATATTGAACGGGGCGATTTCCGCGAGGATCCGCCCAAGAAGTTCCACCGCTTGGCGCCGGGTCGGGAGGTGCGTCTGAAACAGGCCTATCTCATCACCTGTCGAGATGTGGTCAAGGATCAGGATGGGGAGATCGTCGAGCTCCGTTGCACCCACGATCCTGACACGAGGGGGGGCGTGACGGCCGACGGGCGGTACGTCCGTACACTCCACTGGGTCTCGGCCGAGCACGCCCTGGACGTCGAGGTGAGGCTCTACGATCGGCTGTTCACCAGAGCCGATATGGGTAGCATCCCAGACGACAAAAGCGTCGTCGATTACCTGAACCCGAGCTCGCTGGAGGTGACCAGCGCCATGGCCGAGCCCAGCCTGGCCGCGGCCGAACCGGGGGATCGGTTCCAGTTCTACCGGAACAGCTACGTCTGCGTTGACCCAGACTCGACGGCGGAGCGGCCGGTGTTCAACCGCACGGTGCCCTTGCGCAGTACCTGGGCCAAGATCGCCGAGAAGATGACGTAGGATTCGAGAGAGGTCTGGCCGGCTGCCTGTCGATGGCTGCGGCTGGTCAGCTGATTCTGGATGGAGGAGACAGTGGCTGTTCGGGTTCGCTTCGCCCCCAGCCCTACGGGGGAGCCGCATATCGGCAATATCCGTACGGTGGTCTTTAACTGGTTGTTCGCGAGACAGCGTTCCGGACGGGTCATCCTGCGCATTGAGGACACCGATCGGGAGCGGTATCAGCCAGCTGCCATCCCGGTCATCATGGATGGCATGCGCTGGCTGGGGATGGATTGGGACGAGGGGCCGAGTTGGGATGCCCTGGAGCGTCTGGGCGTCGAGAATGCCGGTGAATACGCCGTGGGCGGGTCTTACGGGCCGTACATACAATCAGGCCGGTTGGCGACGTACCGGCGCGTGGCGGAGGAGTTGATCGAGTGCGGCTGGGCTTACCGCTGCAATTGCTCCCGGGACCGCCTGGAGCGGGTGCGGGAACGCCAGCGGGCTGCGGGGGAGCACGTCATGTACGATCGGCACTGCCGGAATCTGGCGGTGCCTGTGTCGCTCGATGAACCGCACGTGATCCGACTGAGAGTGCCATTGGAGGGTGAGACAGTCGTCCACGACGAGATTCGAGGGGAGCTGGTCTTCGATAACCAGCTCGTCGACGACCAGATACTGTTGAAGACCGATGGCTATCCCACCTACCACCTGGCCGTGGTGGTGGATGATCACTTGATGGAGATCAGCCACGTCATCCGGGGCGATGACTGGATCTCCAGCACCCCCAAGCGCGTCCTGATCTACGAGGCCATGGGATGGGAAAGGCCTGCCTATTGTCACGTGCCGCTGGTGAACGGGCCGGATGGTCAGAAGCTCTCCAAACGTCACGGGGCGACGTCGATCACGGAGTTCCGCGAACAGGGGTACTTGCCCGAGGCTCTCTTCAATTTCCTGGCACTGTTGGGCTGGTCCCCGGGAGAGGGGGAGGAGCAAGAGGTCTTCAGCCGGGAAGAATTGGTGGAACGCTTCGACCTATTCCGGGTCAGCACCTCTCCCGCGACCTTCTCTTACGACAAGCTGAGATGGATGAACGGCGTCTACATTCGAAGCCTTTCCGAGGAGGAGCTGGTGGAGCGTCTGCTCCCCTTCTGGCAGCGGGCGGATCTCGTCCCAGATCCCTGTCCGGAAACGATGCGACCAAAGCTACGGCGGATCGTGCCGCTGATCCAGGAGCGACTGAAGACGCTGGATGAGGCCGTGGAATGGACAGCGTTCATGTTCGTCGAGATCGACGCGCCGCCGGCGGAGAGGCTGGTGCCGAAGGGGATGACGGCGGAGGAGAGCGGCCGGATGCTGGAGGCGGCTCGGGATCTGCTGGGAGGGATCGAGCCCTTCGAGCCGGACGAGATCGAACAGCCGCTGCGGGAGCTGACCGATCCGTTGGGAGTGAGCACGGGGCAACTCCTGGGGACGCTGCGCTGGGCCACCACCAATCGGAAGGCCACCCCGCCGCTGTTCGGCACGTTGGCCGCCATCGGACGCGAGCGAGTGGTGAGACGGATCGACCGGGCGATCGAGAGGTTGCAGGAGGTCAGCTAACGGGATCGGCCCTGGCTTAGCTTCGCACCAGGAGCGTTAGCAAGTTGCACGTTGCACGTTCAAGGAGTGTTAGCACGTTGCAAGTTCAACTTTCAACGTTCAACGTGCGGCTTAGCTTCGCACGCTTGTCGATCGCTAGATTTGCCGTGGTTTTGGTGGCAGCTTGCTGGTCAAGATATGTCAATCAGGCACAGACAGAGCCTCAGACTGAAGCCGGCCGTCTCCCCTCAGGTGGTGCTGGCCAATGAACTGCTGCAGTTCTCATCCTTGGAGCTGGAGCAAGCCATTGCCCGGGAGCTAGCTGAAAACCCTGCCCTGGAGTTGACGGAGGTCACAAATTGCCCCCGCTGTGGGTCGGAGATTCAGGATGGTCTCTGCGCCGCGTGCGGGCCGGCCCGTGGCTCTTTGGAGGCGGAGCGGGAAGACTGGCGCGACGCCGCTGTCGCTGACGACTACAACGCGTGGCCATACCCCCCCGGTGAGGACTGGGATGATCCGGTTTCGCGACTGGCGTCGCGGATCACACTGAAGGATCACGTGTTGCACCAGGCGCGCATGGGCCTGGGCTCCGACGATGCCCTGGTTGCTGCTCACCTGGTCCAGAGTCTCGACGATCGCGGGTTTCTGCGCTGTGATCTGGACGAGGTGGCAGCGGCCGCGGGTGTAGAGCAGTCAGACGTGGAGCGGGTCCTGGCGGGGGTGCAAGCCCTGGATCCTGTGGGGGTCGGGGCGCGGGATGCCCGCGAGTGTCTGCTGCTTCAGATTGCGCATCTGCAGGAAGAGGGTGTGGCGCATCCTCTGGCGAAGTGCCTGGTTGAAGAGCACTGGGAACTGTTGGGCCGGTGCTCTCCCTCACGGGTAGCGGATGCAGTGAGGGTTCCGGTCGAGCAGGTATGCGAAGCCATCAGCTTCATCAGAGAGAACCTCAGTCCCTACCCGGCTCACCTGTATTGGTCTGACGAGCGCGACCCTCCGCCCCAGGGGACCACTGGGTGGCCGGAGCCAGACGTGATCATCCGCGAGAGCAAGACGGTGAGGGGGGAATACGACATCGAGCTGCCTAAGGCAGGGGTGCGGAGGTTGCGGGTCGGTCCGACGCCCCGCGGCGGGTTGAGCCGCAACCATGTCGGTGATCTCCCGCGCGATGAGCGGGCGTGGCAGCAATGGAATGAGTTTCGGTCCCGGGCCCGGTTGTTCGTCAGGAGTATCGAGCAGCGCTGGGACACGCTCTATGAGCTAGCCGTGTGCCTTATCGACTGTCAGCGGGAGTTCCTGGGCAAGGGAGAGATGCACCTGAGGCCCCTCACCCGGGCCCGGGTTGCCGACATAATGGACGTGCACGAGTCGACGGTGAGTCGGGCTGTGGCGGGCAAGTACGTGCAACTGCCTCGCGGAGACCTGGTGCCGATGGATAAGTTCTTCGACAGCGCAGCCCCCATCAAGCGGGTGATCGAGGACCTGGTCGAGCACGAGAGTGAGCCGCTGAGCGACGGCGTGATCGCCGATAAGCTGGCGGAGCGGGGGTATCAGGTCGCTCGCCGAACCGTTGCGAAGTACCGGAACGCCCTGGGCATTCTCCCTTGCTCGCTGCGTCGGCGAGGGCACGACGTGGCGCCGCAGTGATCTGACGGTGGTGCACCTCGGTATTCCGGCGTGGTGCTCCCCGATCTGCGGGGGACGTAGGGGGAGCTCGGGCCAGGGGAGTGGAGCATCCGGGTGAGGGTCAGACTTGGCTGCAAAGGGACTGCTTGGGGCGATGGTCAAGCTTGTACCAATGCTCCTCCTCCTGGGCTGCGCCGGAGCTGGGGACGGGCGGCTGGACCGGGCCGCTGCGCCCTCCCGCGAACCACCTGGCCGGACCCTCCACGTTGCGCCTTCCGCTGATTGTGAAACGGTACACCCGTGCTACGGAACCATTCAGGAGGCCCTGGACGATGCCTCAGACGGCGATCTGATCAAGGTCGCCGGGGGTGTGTACACCACCACCACGCCGCACGTGGCGCGGATCGGGAAAGGCATCCACCTGATCGGTGGCTATCACCCGGGGGATTGGAGCAAATCAGACCCGGATACGAACGTCACCGTTCTGGATGCTGAGACCGTCCCCGGGCGTCGCGGCGTCACCATCGACGGCCCGGCGGCTCCCCCGATCACACTGGCAGGGTTTCGGATCCAGCGCGGATACGCCCAGGGATCGGACGGCGGGGGGATTTACATCGCGGACGGTTCTGTTGTTCTGGAAGACAACACCGTGGTGAACTCCATCGCTGACGGGTGCGGGGGAGGCGTCTTTGTGTCTGACGGTCAGGTCACGATGCGCCGCAATTGGATCGAGGCCAACGCTGCTGCGTACGGCGGTGGTCTGTGCGTTGCGGGGGGCAGCGTTTCGGTTGAGGGCGACGCGTTCACGGCGAACGAAGCCCGGCCCTCCGGCGGTGCCATCGCGGTCGCCGGCGGATCTCTGAGCGGCGCCAACGTCAGCGTGGTAGGGAACTCGCTGGCGGGTGCAGGCGTGTATCTTACCGGCGGCGAGCTCACGGGCATTCACTGGACCATGGCGGACAACGGTCAATATGCGGTCATCGCCGCGTTGGGTGTGGAGACCGACCGGGGCTCGGCCGGGTTCGTGAACACCATCGTAGCGTCCCACCGCAGTGGGTTCTGCGGCAGCGGGGTGGTGGCGCACCGGACCCTGTTTCACGACGTTGAGAACCCCTGCATGGCAGGGGCTTCCTGTGTGAGTAACCTGTTTGGCGATCCGCAGTTCCTGGACCCGGCGCAGGGAGATTATCGAATCGGGCCCGATTCAGCTGCCATCGGTCAGGGGTACGGGACGGAGGTGGCTATTGATAGGGAAGGGAGCGCCCGCCCGGTGGGGACGGCGCCGGACCTCGGAGCTTACGAGGCGCGTCCGGTGGCGACGGTTCCCGATCAGGGTGCAGCTGCCCCACCCGGCGATAGGCGGGCCTATCTGCCGCTGGTCCTGCGACGGGCGCCTGCGGCCGGGCCTTGAAGGTCTGACCCCACGGAGGACCGGGATAGGAGACGGCGGAGGGTTGCGGGTTGAAGGTTAGACCCTTTGCGGGCTCAGGGCATGGGTTGCAGGTTGGGGTTCGGTTCCGCCTGGGCGGGAGAGGGAGACTCGAGCCGGGGTGGTTGCTGGCCAGGCTCTACGCTTACAGGAGGCGGACGAGATATCTGCCCAGGGCGGGGCCGATGAGACGGCGCATGGCCGTCACCAGCGGCGGGGGGACGTTGGACGCGAGATCTTTGGCGTAGTCGTCCATGGTTCTGATCTGGAACTGGAGCAGCTCCTGGGACCGCGAGGTGTCATACCAGTGGAGGGGAAAAGGCTCCGTGGCGAATCTCCCCCGGGGAGGGAGGGGCAGGCCGAAGGTGCCGAGCACGACCTTGAGCACGGCCTCGTACGTCATCTGCTGGTCCGGGCCCCCGGCGACGAGCAGTGTCTGGCCCCTGACCGTGTCGAACCGCTTGACGGCGTTGAGGACGGCGATGGCCATGTCGTCAGGATGGCAGACCTCGACGCGGTTCTGCAGAGGGATGGTGAACATGTGAGTCTTGGCCTCTCTGAGGCTGAACCGGGTGTAGAGGACAGATGTGAGGCGCAAGATCACGTAGTCGATGCCCGATTTTCTCACCAGGTCCTCGGCCTGGAGCTTGGTTCGTGCGTACACGGAGGCTGGATTGGTGGGGTGGTCCGGGCCCAGCACCGCTCCGGTATCCGGGCACGGACCGAAGACGACCGTGGACGAGGCGAATACGAAGGGGATCCGTCTCTGTCCCCTGATCACCGCGTCGACCACAGCCCCCGTCCCGCCCACGTTGACCCGTGCGGCCAGATCCGGACGCCGCTCCGTCAGAGGTGGCAGGATGCCCGCCAGGTGGACCACCGTATCGACCGTATCCAGGGCCCGCTCAATCGATTCCGGGCTGGTGACGTCACCCCATGTGATCTCTAGGCCGGGGGCGGGTTTCCCCAGCCTGGTGCGGTGACACAGGGCGCGTACGGCGGTGCCGTCCTCCAGGAAGGCCCTGCAGACAGCGCCACCCAGGTGGCCCGCCGCACCGGTGATGAGAACGCGCATTCGATGGGACCCCCGTGTGATTGGAGCGAGCATCCCGTGCGGCTCGGCCGTCGTCAGTGTCAGGGGCCCGGCCGACCGCTGCCGCACCGGTGAGCGACGGCTCGAATCCGGGCGGGACTCAATATCGCGGGCGACTATATCCCCTTCGCCGGGGTCTGTCAAGAGCAGCGGAGAGCCGGACTGCGGTGATGGAGGATGGGACGCAGATGAACGCTGATCTCCGCAGATGCGGTGTCGCTGACCTTCAGAGTGGTAAGCCGTTGCTTCTCGTGCATGGGGACGGTGCGCTCCATCGATATCAGCTGGACGATGACCCTGTGCTCCTACCACTGTCCGCCTTGGCAGAGAGGCTGGGGCAGGGGGAGACAAGGAGCGGAGCGCCTGATCGGGAGCGCGGGGGCGAGGGAGAGCTTGCGTGCCCCTCCAGGCCTCTGAACCCCAGCACCCCTGCGCCCTTGCTGCCTTGCGTCCTTGCGTTCTGCAGTGCCAGCACGCCGGGCGCGGGCACGAGGGATTTGACAAGACCGGAGAGTTTCACTATAACTCCTGGCGAGAGAGCAGGGACGGAGTGCGGGGAGGCTGATTATGACAGCCACAATTCTTATCATCGATGACGACGAGATGATCCGGTCGTTCTTCAGCGAACTGTTGGAGGATGAGGGATATGAGGTTCTGGCGGCTGCCACCGGTGGTGAGGGCGAAGCTCTGCTCCGGCAGAAGCCGGTGGATGTGGTGCTGCTCGATCTCCGCCTGCCGGACGTCGATGGGCTGACCGTGTTGGGCCGGATCAAGGGCCAGGAGGTCAACGTCCACGTCATCGTCCTTACGGCCTTCAGCGCCGTTCCCACCGCGGTGGAGGCGATGAAGCTGGGTGCCTACGACTACGTAGACAAGACGTCCGACGCTTCGAAGCTGAAGCTGATCATCGAGCGGGCGCTCAAAGAGCTGGCGATGCAGCGGGAGATCGAACGTCTGCGGCGCAGGTCGGGGGGATATGCCCAGGGATGGATTGTGGGGGAAAGCGATGAGATGCGCCGCATTGCCCGACTGGTGGAGAAGGTCGCCCCGGGCAGAGCCACCGTCCTGCTCCAGGGGGAGAGCGGCACGGGGAAGGAGGTGGTCGCCGATGCGATCCACCGCCAGAGTGCTCGCTCGAACAAAGCCTTCACGGTGATCAACTGCGCCGCTATCCCAGAGGACCTCCTGGAGAGCGAGCTTTTCGGCTTTGAGGAAGGGGCTTTCACGGGGGCGAGGCGTCGGAAGAAAGGCCTGCTCGAGGTGGCCGATGAGGGGACGCTGTTTCTGGATGAGATCGCTGAGATGGCGCCGAAGATGCAGGCCAAGATCCTGCGCGTCCTGGAGACGAGGATGGTGCGGCGCGTCGGGGGAACGAGCGATGTCACGGTCGACGTACGATTCATCGCCGCCTCCAACCGTGATCTCAAGGAAGCTGTGAAGCAGGGGACCCTGCGCGAAGATCTCTACTATCGCCTCGGTGTGGTGGTGATCGACCTGCCTCCCCTCCGTGAGCGAATGGAGGACCTGGAGCTGTTCGTAGCCGCGTTCGTGGACGAGTTTAACCGCTCGATGGGCAGAAAGGTCACCGGGGTCTCGAGCCGAGTGCTGAAGCTGATGAGGGAATACCCCTGGCCTGGCAATATCCGTGAGTTACGAAACGTGATCGAGCGGGCGATGGTGCTCTGTGAAGGAGAGGAGATACAGCCGTCGCATCTCCCCGGTGATTTCAGCGAACTGGCTGCGGCGGTAGACCCATCGGCCGCGACTCCTCAGCTCTCCGATCCCGCTCCCGAGCTCCCTGATGATGGCCTGGATCTTGAGGATGTGGTCGTCCATCTGGAGCGTCACTATATCGTGGAGGCGCTGGAGCGCACGGGCGGGAATCAGACGGAGGCAGCGGCCCTACTGTCCATCTCCAGGGATCAGCTGCGCTACCGGATGGAGAAGTACAAGCTAACGTGAGGGGCGAGACCCCTCTGTCGTGCGGAATTTTCCCCAAGGCGGGGAAAACTCCACCCTCCTCAGTCTCGTCGGTCCATTCCCGGGTGGTTCTGTCGCCCAATCTCTGAGCTAGCTGCGCCCTTAGCCTGGAGCTCCAAGGTCCGCTTGCCTGGCTGCGCCAGCTGCGCGATGGGCGGGCGGCCTCCGGCCGACGCAGTACCCCCGACGCCGCTAGTTGAGAATCCTCACCTAAGACCGAGATGTATGGGTCTCTCGGCCGTCTGGACCCACATACACGGGTGCAGACGGACCGGCCTCGCGATAGCCCGCTCCAGCCTGCTCTGGCTGGGGTGGCTGCGCCGGTCCGTTCTGCGTCTCCCGCTGTCGGTGGAGGCAGTGCCCGGCTTAGCTT
>SKLM01000080.1 GCA_007123205.1 Thermoflexales bacterium | reverse complement strand
GTACCGGCACTTCCGGGACGCTCACTACGCCGATCTGGCCGACAAGCGCCAGTACGACAGCTGGCTGGACCAGGGAGGGACGTCGATGGAGGAGCGCGCGGCAGACGAAGTGGAGAGCATCCTGCAGCAACACGAGCCAGAGCCGCTCAGCGAGGACGTGCAGAAGGCACTGCGGGACATGGTTCTGCGGGAGGCGGACCGGGCAGTCGAGTGACCAAATGGCATCACCAACGGCCTGGTCCGACTGTCGGTGGGCCTGAAGCCGGGCACGATCTGATCCGCGATCTCGATCGTGCGTTGAAGCCCTGAGGACGCCAGGCCTGATCCGCCGTTCGTGATGGGTCAGTCGAAGCGTTCGGGTCGAGCGCCCATCACTGATGAACCGTCAGTTGAGGTGTGCCTTCGCAGGGTGGGTCGCGTTCATAGTCCCCGTATCCGATTGGGAGCCCGGCGGGGAGGAGCAACCAGCGGCACACCAGAAGCCACTCAGCGACGCTGAGACACAACAGATGCCTTACCAAGGGGGAAAAGGTGAAAGCTGCCAACACTGTGAGTTTCCAGTCTCCGCAGTTCGCCGTCTTGTCGGACAATCAGCTGGAGACGCTCCATCAGGGCACACTCGAGGTGCTGAGACGGACGGGGGTCCGTTTCCACCATTGGGAGGCGCTGGAGATGCTGGAGTACGCCGGCGCCTTCATCTCCGACGGAAATCTGGTCAGGTTTCCGGCCCGGCTGGTGGAGGAGACCATCGCGTCGGTACCGGCGAGGATCGTCATGTGCGACCGCAACGGGGAGCCCGCCATGTGCCTGGAGGGCGAGAAGGTCTACTTCGGCACCGGGTCCGATTGCCTCAACCTGCTTGAGTCCCAACCGTCGGGGCCAGACAGGTGTCGGCGGTTCAGCATAGACGATCTCGTGGGTGGCTATCGTCTATGCGACGCGCTGCCCGAGATCAGTTTCGTGATGTCCATCGGAATTCCCGCCGACGTGGATCCCGATGTAAGCTACGACGTGCAGATGGCGCTGATGCTCGAGCACACGACCAAGCCCATCGTCTTCGTCACTAACGACGTGAGCAGCTGCCGCCGGGCCATCGATATGGCCGCGGCGGTGGCGGGAGACCACAAGGCCCTGGTGGAGCAGCAGCACATCCTACTCTACTCGGAGCCCAGCTCGCCGCTTCAGCAGTCGGAGACGGCCGTGGATAAGCTCCTGCTGATGGCCGAGCACCAGCTCCCGGTGGTTCACTCACCCGGCCCCCTTATGGGGGGTACCGCCCCGATCACGTTGGCTGGCGGATTGGTCATGTCTATGGCCGAGATCCTGAGCGGGCTCGTGGTGCATCAGCTGATGAGCCCCGGTGCGCCCTTTGTATTCGGTGCGGGACTCCACCACATGGATATGAAGTCAGCCCAGATCTGCTACGGCGGCCCGGAGTTCCAGCTGACGAAGGCTGCCGTGGCGCAGATGGGCCGTTGGTACGGGATGCCTACGTGGGGCTACGCCGGTTGTTCTGACGCCAAGACGATGGACGAACAGGCTGCCGCCGAGGCCATGCAGTCGGTGTTGATGGCGAAGCTGACCGGAGCGAATCTGATCCACGATGTCGGCTATATGGAGAGCGGGCTCAGTACCTCCTTCGAGATGATCGTCCTGACCGATGAGCTTATCGCGATGACGAACAGCTTGATGAACGGTATTGAGGTGACCGAAGAGACGCTCATGCTGGACGAGTTGCACGAGGCCGGGCCGGGCGGCCATTTCCTGAACACTGAGGCCACGATGGCCCACTTCCGCGACTTCTGGTACCCTGACCTGCTCAGCCGTGAGATCCGTGAGACCTGGGAAGAGCGGGGTGGGCTCCCGTTGGGCGCTCGGCTCACGGAGAAGGTCCAGACCATCATCTCCAACCACCGTCCTGAGCCGCTGAAGGAGGGCCAGAAGGCCGGTCTGGAGGCGATCCTGCAGAGGATACGGTCGTGAGGCATATGAGAGCGGGTCTGGGAGCGGGGACCGTTTCGTCGATGGGAGCTTCTGACCAGTGAAGCCGACCCTGCGCTTCCTCTCCAACCAGCAGCGGGAGCGCATCGCGAGGACCGCGTTCGAGTTGCTCGATGAGGTGGGGGTCGAGGTAACCGAACCGGAGGCTCAGGGACTGCTGGACGGCGCCGGCGCCAGAATTGACGGTGATCGCGTTACGATACCGGGGCCGCTGGTCGAGGATGCCCTTGCCTCAGCGCCATCAAGCATCACCCTCTACACGCGGGAGGGCGATGAAGTGACGCATCTCGGGGGGATGACCACCTGTTTCGGGGCCCACACCGACGCGCCCGATGTGCTGGACCCGGGCAGCGGCGAGAGACGCCCATGCCTTGAGTCTGACGTCGCGCGTCACGCGGCTCTGATCGACAGCCTGCCCAACATCGGCTTTACGACCGCGTCGGGGATGGTCGCGGATCGTCCTCCAGATGTGGCTGCCCTGGTTGCATTAGCCCGGTGCTTGACAAGTTCGCGCAAACCGGTCCTGGCCATGCCGGTCACCTACCAGGCCCTGAAACACAGCCACGAGATGGCGGCCCTGGCTGCGGGGGCGTGGGAGATCCTGCGGGAGCGGCCCAGTCTCATCGTCTATGCTGAACCGGTATCGCCTCTGATCCACCCGAGCAGCTCGATCCGCAAGCTGCTATACTGCGCCGACCACGGAATACCGCTGGTCTATACGCCCTACGCGGCCATGGGCGCCACGGCACCGATGAGCCAGGCAGCCATCGTGGCGCAGCTGTGCGCCGAGTCACTGAGCGCGTTGGTGATCCACCAACTGAAGCGGCCCGGTGCGCCCTTTGTCTTCGGCGGGATGGCCTCGGTGATGGACATGCGGTCTACGGTCTTCTCGTACGGGGCGCCGGAGTTTCAGCGGGGCAACGCGCTGATGGCCGAGATGGCACATCATTACGATCTGCCCAATTTCGGGACCGCCGGAACTAGCGATTCGCAGACCTTCGATGGCCAGGCCGTGCTGGAGGCAGCCTCGTCCTGTCTGTTGGCCTATCTGACGGGCGCTCACCTGATCCACGATGTCGGGTTGCTGGGCAGTGCGACGGTCGTGGTGCCGGCGATGATCGTAGCGACGGACGAGATCATCCGGATGACAGAGCACCTGTGCGCTGACGTCGATGTGAGCGACGGGGCGCTGGGCTTCGAGGTGATCAAGGAGATCGGGCCGGGGGGCGAGTTCGTGACCCACTGGCACACGTATGAGCATTTCCGGGAGGTCTGGTACCCGGAGATACTCTTCCGGGGTGGGGTGGAAGCGTGGGCAGGGACGAAGCAGCGGCCGTTCGAGGAGCGGGTGCGGGCCAGGACCTGCCAGCTGATGGACCGGCCAGGGCCCGCGCCCATGCCTGACGATGTCTCCCGGGAGATCCAGGCGATCATCACGCGGGTGGAGGAGGCAGCGGCTTGGTAAGGTTCGCGCGGATGCTGACCACCATCGACTCACACACGGCGGGGGAGTCCACCAGGCTGGTGACAAGCGGTCTGCCGCCCATCCCCGGCGACACCATGGCGCAGAAACTCGCCTATGCCGAGGAGCAGCTGGCCTGGGTGCCGGGTTTCACGTTGTTAGAACCTCGGGGCCACAAGGACATGTTCGGGGCGGTCCTCACGCCACCCTGCAGGCCAGAGGCGGAACTGGGAGTCCTGTTTATGGATAACCGGGGTTATGAGCCCATGTGCGGGCACGCGATCATCGGGACGGTGACC
>SKLM01000057.1 GCA_007123205.1 Thermoflexales bacterium | reverse complement strand
GACGCCACTCCGCTCCGCTGCGTGGCTAACTACGAACGGGCGCCTTGTCGGGTCCTCTCTGCGGTGGTCGAGGTAGGGGCCAGGCACGTCGAGAGATTCGTCGCCTGAATGTACCCCTGCTCCGGGCGGGTCTGTGCCCCGCCCGCTGCCGCAGGCAGCGCATCCCAGCCACCACTGTGACCCCAACACCCACGGCGTGGGGAGAGCCTACCGATGTTCTCCGGATCAAACCCACCCATGCGCTGGCGATGATCCCTGGGGAAGTGCCGGCGGACCAACGATACTCAAACTCTTTTCAACTGATTCCAACCCTGACTCCAACTCTGCCCATCAGTTGGGACCAATGGCCCGCGTTATAATGGTGGTAGCCGAAACTCCTCCACACCTTGCGAAGCAGAGTCGTACGGCGAAGAGCTCGGTAGACCGGAAGGATACACATCAGTGCCGTTTCAGTGATCGGCTTGGCTGCGCCGGGTCACGCCCTCAAGGGAGGTATCATGAAGACTGTCAAGTCAGCAGATGGAACGCGGATCGCATTCGAACGGACCGGGAGTGGGCCACCGCTGGTGCTCGTGCCCGGGGGAGGTGGCAACGATCACACGCGATGGGAACTGGGCGGGGTCCGTCCGGCCTTAGCCGAACACTTCACTGTCTACGCGATGGACGGTCGTGGTCTCGGCCAGAGCGGCGACGCCGCCGAGTACACACTGGAACGGGAGTTCGAGGATGTAGCTGCGGTGGTCGATGGCATCGACGACCCGGGGACTCTACTCGGTCATTCCTTCGGGGCGCTCCTCTCGCTGGAGGCGGGCTTGCGGACCGATAATCTACGCAGACTCATCCTGTACGAACCCCCCATCGCGGTGGGCGACTATGACCTGATCTCCGAGGGGATGCTGGCGGAGATGAAGGCGCTGCTGGATGATGGTGAGCGGGAGCAGGTGCTGGTCCTATTCCTGAAAGAAGTCGCCAAGATCTCGCTGGATGAGATCGACCGGCTGCGCTCAGCACCGAACTGGCAGGATCGTGTGGAGGCGAGCCCCATCGTATACCGCGGGTTGCGCGGGGTGGGTGGATACCGATTCGACGCAACGCGGTTCGCGCACATGACCACGCCAACCCTGCTGTTGACCGGTAGCGAGAGCCCTCCATACCTTAGGGCGGCCACGGAGGCCGTCCACAAAGCGCTCCCTAACAGCCGGATCGTTATCTTCGAGGGGCACGGACACGTCGCAATGCTCACCGCAACCGACCGCTTCATCGACGAGGTAGTCGCATTTGCGCGTGAAGCCAACTAGCGGAAAGGAGTTGATGCCATGAGCAAGGGTATTCTCCGTAAGGCCACCTCCGCCGACGGCACGGAGATCGGCTATTGGACCAGTGGCGACGGCCCCCCGTTGGTGCTGGTGCACGGCGGGCTCGGAGACCAGACGCGCTGGGACGCGCTGCGGCCCCACCTGGAGCCGCATGTTACCGTCCACGCCATGGACCGGCGTGGCAGGGGGGAAAGCGGCGACCATCCGGAATACGATCTTGCGCGCGAGTTCGAGGACGTAGCTGCTGTAGTCGATGCTGTCGCTCAGGGCTGTGGCTGCCTGGTCGATGTATACGCTCACTCGGCCGGCGGGATCTATACCGCAGGGGCGGTCCCGCTGACCTCGAACATCGGGCGGATCGCGATCTATGAGGGTTGGGACTGGACCGACCCCGAGGCGTATGTCCCGCCGCTGGATGTGCTCGAGCGGATGGATGCGTTAGTGGCGGAGGGCGACCGCGAGGGTGCATGCGCGATGCTCTTCCGTGAGGTGGTCGGGGTCAGTGAGCAGGAACTTGGCAGCATTCGCGCCCAGCCGTCGTGGTCGGGTCGCGTCGCTGCCGTGCACACGGTCTCCCGGGAGGTCCGGGCCTTCCTCGACAGCGGCTTCGACCCTCAGCGATCGGGCAGCATCCTTGTACCGGTGCTCCTGCTGGTGGGCGCGGAGAGTCCAGACAGCTGGAAGTCCGGCGCAGAGGCAGTGGCAGCGGCACTGCCGGATGTGCGCATCGCCGTGCTCGCCGACCAGGGACATTCCGCGGACATGCTGGCACCCGAGCTCGTGGCCAAAGAGCTGCTGGCATTTCTGCTCGAGGCGGCATAGGCGAACACATGGACTGGTACCGTAGGGCACGGGCTACGCTGCGGTGACAGAGATCCAGCACCCTTAAGGAGGGTATGCGAGATGCACAAAGTGGCGTCAGCAGATGGGACGCAGATCGCGTTTGAACGGACAGGAAGCGGGCCACCGCTGGTGCTGGTGCACGGGGGAGCGGCCGGTGATCACACGCGATGGGAACTGGCAGGGGTCCGTGCCGCCTTCGCCGAACGCTTCACTGTCTACGCGATGGATCGTCGCGGTCGAGGCGAGAGCGGCGACGCCGCCGAATACGAGATGGAACGGGAGTCTGAGGACGTGGCTGCAGTCGTCGATGCAGTCGGCGACCCAGTGACTCTGCTTGGTCACTCGTCAGGAGCTCTCTTCTCGTTGGAGGCGGCTCTGCGAACGGACAATCTGCACAGACTGATCCTGTACGAGCCGGTCTTTCGGATAGGCGACTACGAACCCTACGACGCAGAGCTGATGGCTGAAATGGAAACGCTGCTGGGGGACGGCAAGAATGAACAGGCACTCGTCCTGTTCCTGCGAGATGCTGTCCACCTAACGTCCGATGAGATCGACGTGCTTCGCTCGGCACCGAGCTGGCAAGGTCGGGTGGAGGCCGCCCACACGGTGCCCCGCGAGGAGATAGCGGGAGGCGAGTATGAGTTCGTCGCCGCCCGGTTCGCGGATATGACCACGCCGACCTTACTGTTAGCAGGCACCGAGAGCCCCCCACCCTTCATAGAGGCGACGGAAGCGGTCCACGAGACCCTGCCGAACAGCCGGATGGTCATGTTCGATGGGCACGGCCATGTGGCCATGCTCACGGCGACAGATCGCTTCATCGAGGAGGTGCTTCGATTCGCCCGGGAAGCAAACTGACGGAGCTGGGATGGTCGCAGGCGGAGTTCTCCTACCAAGTAACTCCAGCCGCAAGCGAGTTGCTTGCATCATGAGTAGGGCGTCCTTTGCGCGCGCACGCTGGGCACCGTGGCTAACTGGGAATGACAGTCATGCGGAAGCCGCTCGGAGGGCGGGGGACCGGCCCGCGCGCACAGACCGGGGGGGCTGGGGCGGGCTGCCTGCGGCAGCGGGCGGATTGGTGAATCCGCCCGGAGCAGGGGTCAGGGAGGGTGGCGCGCTCGCGGCAGCGGAGATCGCTCGTCGCTGATGCTACTGAGTGACGCCAGCCGCCATGCGAGTTGCTCCCATTCCGAAGGAGCCTCCCTTCCGCCCGCACAGACCGGGGGCGGGCTGCCTGCGGCAGCGGGCGGATTGGTGAATCCGCCCGGAGCAGGGGTCAGGGAGGGTGGCGCGCTCGCGGCGGCGGAGATCGCTCGTCGCTGATGCTACTGAGTGACGCCAGCCGCCATGCGAGTTGCTCCCATTCCGAAGGAGCCTCCCTTCCGCGCGCACAGACCGGGGGGGCTGGGGCGGGCTGCCTGCGGCAGCGGGCGGATTGGTGAATCCGCCCGGAGCAGGGGTCAGGGAGGGTGACGCGCGGCCGCTCCGTCAGCGATGCTACCCATCTGCATAGATCTGCGCAGATCTGCGTCCCATCCCCTGTGATCCTACCCCATGTCCCAAATCGCCGTGCCATTACCGCAATGGTATCGCAAGTCTCCCCTATTGCCACCCGCCCGCGGTCGTGATAT
>SKLM01000324.1 GCA_007123205.1 Thermoflexales bacterium | reverse complement strand
GATGCTGCTGCACTCCTCCGTCCCTCCTGCCATCGAAAACGCCCCCGGCCATGGAGGACTTCGCTCCCGGAGGGCCGTGACCTGATAGGCGTAGGCCATCGATCGACGACCTGCCCTGGGCGAAAGTGATTCTCTTTCGGCGCTGAGGTCATGATACAACGGAAGGCGGGAAGCACCAACTCCAACGGCCCCGCCGATCAGGTGGGGCGCCACGTCGATCCAGCCCAGCGCGGCCGGCAGCACGAGCCACAGCCTTCGATGCTCCATGAAGACCCCCCACATCCGGCGGATAGTGACCCGCAGGCTCCGTTGATTGGCGCTCAGGGGGAGCCGGGAGATGCCGGTCTCCATCGGGTCAGCACAGTGGATGGTGACCAGCGCTCACGGATAGGCACAGACGGCCACGGTGTCCAGCAGACCGGCCACGCCAGGTTGGGCCCGGTCTGGGGATCATGCCACAGCACCCCCGTCCGATCCCCTCCGGCGGCCGGTCGCTGTTGGCGCCGATGGTGTAGACGACCTCATCTTCCTCCCAGATCAGCAGATGGTCGGAGAAGAGCAACCGGCCGCCGATGACGTCCGGGTCCTCCTCAGCGGGCAGGTCGCCGATGCTCTCCCCACCCCTTCCAGCCACGCGTCCTCCCTCCCGCGCACCTCCACGGACTGGGGGATGAGGTCACTTCGCACCGGTCGCTCCAGCGACCCTCCTTCGCCGGTCCGCGTCTGGCTGCTGGTAACCAGGTACTTGCCACTATAGGTCAGCCTCACCCTGAGGGTGCCTTCCCCCTCGATGAGCCCACGCTGTCGAGGGTCAGCCCTTCTGGCAGATAGATGGGTATGCGAACCGGGGATTCGCACCGTTCCTGTGCCTGCTCCAACGTCATCTGCTCTGAAGCTGCGACGTCATCAAAACGGAGCTCGTCACCCCTGGTGAAAGCTCCTCCGCCGGCGTGGGCGCCTGCGTGAAGAGAGGTCGCCCGATCCCGCGGCCCGCGTCCTGCGCCATTAACCGGAGCGGGGGCATGGTGACCACGGCCACCAGTATCAACACCGCCGTCGCGCCGGCGAGGAGCGGCCGCCAGGCCAGATGCGTCCGGCGCGGCTGGTTCCTCTCGCTGAGCAATCGCTGCCTGGCGGCCAGGCGGCTCCGGCTCAAGGCCGCGACATCGGCCTGGGCCAGGACCCGGGCCACAGCGAGCAACTCCTCGTCGTGCTTGCGGTCACCCGGGTCGATGGCCGCCCTCGGTTCCTGCAGCAGCTGGTCGATATCCTCGTTCAGCTGTCTTGTCCACTCTCCGTTTGGATTCTGGTTCTCCTCTTCCGACAGTCCCTCGCGGACCCGCTGCAGAGAGCGATGGGCCAGCACACCCACGTGATTCGCCGTCAGGCCGATGATCTCGGCGGTGCGCCGGTTGGTGAGCCCGACACCGAACTCGAGGGCGAGGATGCTCTGCTCCCGCTCACCGAGGGTGCATACCAGCGGCAGGAGCCGGGCAGGCTGCCCGTTCTGGGCTACCACTTCCTCCACCGCCGGCGCCGGGGACGGGCCACTTCGAATGGTATCCAGCGGTACCCGCCTCCGCACGCTCTGGCGCCGCCCATGCCATTTGAGGCTGTTCCGGGCAGTGCCAAACAGCCACGTGCTGAAGGTGCCCCGCTCCGGCTCGTACTGCTCCCATCGGGCCAAGGCTCGCTCGAAGACCTGGGCGGTCAGATCGTCGACCAGCGGGGGGTCGTGCACCCGGTAGAAAAGGTAGCTCAACACCCTGGGGAAATGCTGGCCGTAGAGCTGGGCGAATGCCGCTCGGTCTACCTGCGCCCTGTCTACCTGCACCACTCTGCCCGGTACCATCTATGTCTGCTCCATTCCCGTCGTATCCTCCGCCATCGCTTGCCATCCCAGGTTTGGATCCACCCCTGACGATGGGCGCTGTGTCGCTCCTTGCAAGGTGCTGGGTGCTGTACCGGGTCACTCCTAGATGTCCGCGAACAGCCAATCCATTACACCGAAGGACGGCGGAGGAGGGAGTAGGGCCTGTCATCCGTTCCTTCTCAGTCTGGCGCCATTGCGCCCGCGCCTTGGGTGACCAGGAAGTGACCGGGCATCGGGACTGAGGCCTCCCCCCGGGCTGACACAGGGAGCGAGTCTATCTCTTCTGGGCGCGGATGATGAGGATGGGGCAAGGCGCCGAGTACGGCATGCTCTTGCGCCATGGGGGTGGACATAGCAGCCCATTGGTCGCGTCTCGGTGATGCCAGTATGATCCTGTAGAAAGAAGCGGCGTGTGGTACACTTCGGTGAAATGGCTTAATGCATCACCGGCCCGAGAGGGCAAAAGGACCACACGCCATGCGAAGAATACCACCAAGCGACAGAATACGCCAGCAGATCAGTGAGTTGCTGGAAAATGGTCTTGAAAGCGAAGATAACCCACTGGGAACACGGATACAACTGTCGGCTCAACTGGTCGTTTAGGAAGCGTTGGAGAGTGAGACGGCGGAACGGCTGGGAAGGGGCTACTACCAGCGCCGCGAGGCGGATGACCCCTTGAAAGGCTACCGCAACGGCTACGAGCCAGGCCGGCTGCGGGCAGCGGAAGGGGAGATCACGGTGCAGCTCCCACAGGTACGAGAACGGGCCGAAGAGGGCCCTATCGCTCTCGGCTGATGGGCTTCTTACGCGGCAACAGCGACGTCCTGGAGAAGCTAGGTGTGAAGATGTAGGCGCGAGGCCTGTCGGTACGGGATATCGAGGATGCGCCTGGGCCCCTTGCCCGTGACGCCACTGGCGATCCGCGGTTGTCGCGGATCGCGGCCAGTGAGTTGAGTGAAACCCTGTGGCTCAGACGTCCGAGCCGGGGACTACGGCGCCTTCTGCCAGCGCGACCTGTCGTGGTTCGAGGTGGAATACCTGTTCATCGACGCCGTGTACGAGGGGTTGCGGCAATGGGGCTGCAATCAAGGGATCCTTTGTGCCGGGGGGCTCCCCAGGGACGGCAGCAAGGTCTTGTTGCATCTGGCCCTGGGGAGCCGAAAGAGCCATCAGGACCACCTCGACTTCATCCGACATATGGTGCGGCGAGGCCTGCAAGCACCTGTGCTGGTCACCACGGACGGGGCGCCGGGGCTGATCCGGGCGGTCACCGAAGTGTGGGGGCACCGCTTGGGTCAGCGTTGCCTGGCTCACAAGACGCCGAACATCCGGGTAACCTGCCTCGAGACGCTCAGGTGGAGATCAAGCGACGCGTGCGCGATGTCTGCTACGCCCTCTCCCTGGAGATGGCCCAGGAACGAGCAGCTGAGGTTCTTGAAGACTACCACGAGAGGTATCCAGCGGCGATGAGAAGCTTCAACGATGACCTCGAAGCGTACTGGTTAACCAGCGTTGTCCCTTGCTTCATCAACGGTCCATTGGCACCACGAGCATGCTCGAGCAGGCCTTGCAGGAGAGCCGTGACGACAACGGAGCTGGAGTGTCAGCAACTGGCTTCACTCCGTCAGGAGCTCGGCCTGCCGCTCTACCCCGGTCAGCAGACGCATGTACACCGCTAGCTGCTCACGCCGCTGCTTTTGCAGGAAACCTTGGACTTGACCGCCTTTTTGCTCCTCCTTGAACGTGAAATACCCTGGAGGAACTCTATCACAAGGGGTTCACTTTTCAACTGAAAACAGTTCACTTTTCAGCTGCAAATGGGAGCTTCCCCCAAAGTATGTACCAGTTGAGCCTATGTTTATTGTGACCCTCTGGCCGTGTCTAAGGGCCCCGCAGAAGGGGACCGTCGTCGTCGTAGGG
>SKLM01000105.1 GCA_007123205.1 Thermoflexales bacterium | reverse complement strand
GCGCCCAACCATGAGTTCCTCGACGAAGTGGACTTCGACTTCGCCACCCTGGCGCGGCGGTTGCAGATGGTGTCCTTTCTGGTGCCCGGCTTGACAACGCGCGTGGTCGATGAGCGCTTTGAGGGCAGGGAACGGCAGTACTGCTATCGCGGTGGTCTGGTCGAGTACGTTGAACACCTCAATCGCGAGCGCGATGTACTCCATCCTCCGATCGAGCTGGCCCACTCGGTGCCCGACGGTCACGCGGGGGAGGCGGGCCTCGAGGTCCAGGCCGTGTTCCAATGGCACGCTGGCGACTACCCGGAGATCGTGTCGTTCGTCAACACCATTCCGACTCCTGACGGCGGTGGCCATGTCTCCGGGCTGATGGGCGGTCTGACCAAGGCGATCAACGTCTTCGCCGAGCAGCGGCGTGGGTTGTTGAAGAAGGGCGACCGGATCATGGGCCCGGATACGCGCGCTGGCTTGACGGCGGTATTGAGTGTCCGGATGCACGATCCACAGTTCACCAGCCAGACGAAGACGCAGCTCGGAAGCGATCAGATCCAGGGGCAGGTCCATTCGATTGTCTACGAGGGGATGTTGACATATCTCGGCAGGCAGATCTCGCTGGGAAAGAGGATCGTGCAGCAGTGTCTCGCTGCATCTCGCGCCAGGCAGGCGGCGGCCAAGGCACGAAAGCTGGTGATGCGACGTTCGGCCCTGGAGGTGGATGAGCTTCCGGGGAAGCTAGCCGATGTCGCCAAGGGCACTCCCGTGGAGGAGACCACGCTGTACGTCGTTGAGGGGGACAGCGCCGGCGGATCATGCAAACAGGCGCGGGATCGGCGCTATCACGCAATCTTGCCGCTGCGCGGCAAGATCCTCAACGTGGAGAGGAAGCGGTTGGATCGAGCGCTGAGCAACACAGAAGTGAAGGCCATTGTGGCCGCGCTTGGTGCTGGTGTCGGGAGCGATTTCGGCGTGGAGGATATGCGGTATGGCCGTGTGGCCATACTGGTCGACGCCGATGTGGACGGCGAGCATATCAAGACGCTGCTGTACACGCTATTCTGGCGCTTGATGAGGCCGATCGTGGAAGAAGGCCGTCTGTACGTGGCACAGGCACCGCTCTATCTGCTGAACAAGGGCAGGAAAAGCCAGTACGCCTATACGGAGACGGAGCGGAGGCGGATCCTTGAGGAGTGGGGAGGGATGCAGGGAGTCACGACCCAGCGCTACAAAGGGCTCGGCGAGATGAACCCTGGGCAGCTCCGGGAGACGATCTTCAGCGTGGCCGGCGAGGGGAATCCTGCTCTGAACCAGCATCTTATGCGCGTCAGGGCGAGCGATGTGCACGCTGCCAACGCCGCATTCTCACTGTGGATGGGCGGCGGAGCTGACAAGAGACGGGAACGGCTGATGCGCTACTGGGGTGATGCGATGGTGTTGGACGAGAACGGTGTGTGAACCCATCAGGACGGGGTCCGGGGGAGCTACTGAGGATGAGACAGGCAATGAGTGACGTCGGAACTGAAGCCCTGGACGGTTCGTCGCACGTCGAGTCCCTGGATCTCGTCGAGACCGTCGACCTGGCGAGCGATATGACGGCGGCCTACATGGGGTACGCCAGAGCCACGATCACCGATCGAGCGCTCCCTGATGTCCGCGATGGGCTCAAGCCGGTCCAGCGGCGGATCCTATACGCGATGCACGAGTTGGGCCTCGACTCGCAGCACCCCCATAAGAAGTCGGCTCGCATCGTAGGCGAGGTGCTCGGGAAGTACCATCCCCACGGGGACACATCGGTCTACCACACGCTGGTGCGCCTGGCCCAGGACTTCTCGATGGAGATGCCCCTGATCGATGGGCAGGGGAATTTCGGCTCTGTGGACGGGGATAGCCCGGCAGCTATGCGCTACACGGAAGCACGATTGACGGCGGTCGCCGAGAGGATGCTTCAGGACCTCGAAATGGACACCGTCGACTGGCAGGAGAACTTTGATGCTTCTCTCGATGAACCGACGGTGCTCCCCACGCTCTTCCCCAATCTGTTGGTCAACGGCTCTTCGGGCATCGCCGTGGGAATGTCGACCAACATGCCGCCGCACAACCTGGGAGAGGTCTGCGATGCTCTGGTCTATGTGGCTCGGCGGTGGGATCAACGGGAGGAGGTCTCAGCGGAGGATCTCATCGAATTGATCCCCGGCCCCGATTTCCCCACCGGTGGGGTGCTCTATCGCTACCGAGATCGCGGCGACGGGCTGATCGACTGCGTCTATGAGGCCTACCGGTCGGGGCGCGGCCAGATTGTGACGCAGGCCCGCGTGCTCGTGGAGGAGATCGGTGGCGGTAAGTCGAACCTGGTTGTCACCGAGCTGCCCTATAACGTGCAGAAGAACACGGTTATGGAGAAGCTCGCCAAGGAGATCCATCGAGGCCGGGTAACCGGGGTGACCGATCTTCGCGACGAGTCCGATTACACGGGTATGCGATTGGTGATCGAGGTTTCCCGGAGCGCCGCTCCTGAGGAAGTCCTCGATCAGGTGCTGAAGTACTCGCAGCTTCGAGAGACGTTTGGGGTGATCAACCTGGCACTGGTGCCCGATGGGAGAGGTGGGAGCCGGCCGACGTATTTGTCGCTGCCGGAGCTGCTGATCCACTTCGTCGCGCACCGGCTTGCGGTCATTAAACGCCGCAGTGAGCACGAACTGGAGAGAAGGCAGACCCGACTCCACATCGTGGAGGGTCTGTTGGCTGCCCTGGACGTTCTGGATGAGGTGATTGCCGTCATCCGCCGATCCCGAGAGCCCAGGACTGCGCGCAGCAACTTGATGCGTGACTTCAAATTCACGGAGGAGCAGGCCGACGCCATCCTGCGTACGCAACTCCAACAACTGGCTGCTCTGGGCAGGCGGCGCTTGCGGGACGAGGCAGAGGAGCTGCGCAGCCGGATCCAACACCTCCAGGACCTCCTGGCGTCGGAGGGAAAGCGACTCGATGTGATTGTCGAGGAGACGGAGGCCCTGCGGGACGAATTCTCTGTCCCCCGACGGACGGTCATCGTCGATAGCGAGGATAAGGCCGCGGGCACGACCGTGATGACCGGATCTGATCTGGTGACTCCGGGCGGTGCCCAGATCCTGGTGCTCACGCCGGACGGCGTCGAGCGGACCGATGCGGCCAGTTTCTCGTATCGGCCCAGCGACGGGCTGACGACGAGGGCCGCGCGAAGCGTCCATCTCGCTCACGTGCGGGCGGAGCCGGATGATCGGGTGCTCTTGTTGACGAATCGTGGAGCGGGTTGGCTGGGAGAGGTGGGTTTCGTCCCGCCTGCAGCCACTGGCGGGGAGCTGGGCTTGAGCGCCGGAGAACACCTCGTCGGGATCAGTGTGATGCACGCTGAGGGGTACCTGCTCCTGGGGACGCGCTCCGGGCGGGTGAAGCGCACATCTGTGATGGATCTGTCGCTGCTCGATCGAGAGTGGGGTCCGGTCATCGGTCTCACCGACGGCGACGAGTTGCTCTTTGGAGCGGTGGCGGGTACTTGTGCTGATGTCATCTTCTACACGAATGAAGCGCAGTTGCTGCGACTCGACGCCCGCCAGATCAACCCGCAGAAGACGGATACCGCCGCGGGGACCATCGGCATTGCGCTCAGAAAGGGCGATGGTGTCCTGGGTGGCATGGTCGTCCCCCAGGCCGATGGTGAAGAGGAGCGTTGGAACGTCGTTGTGGTGTCGGAGAGGGGATACGCTAATCGGCTACCTCTGATGGAGTTCCCCGTGCAAGGTCGCAACACCCAGGGTGTCCAGTGCTTGCGGGAGACCAAGTCGGGGGG
>SKLM01000407.1 GCA_007123205.1 Thermoflexales bacterium | reverse complement strand
GCCCAGGGCAGGTCGTCGATCGATGGCCTACGCCTATCAGGTCACGGCCCTCCGGGAGCGAAGTCCTCCATGGCCGGGGGCGTTTTCGATGGCAGGAGGGACGGAGGAGTGCAGCAGCATCTAGCGCGGCCGCAGCGGCCGCTTTGGCCAACGCCGTCAAAGCCTCGGGAGCCGTGGTGTGCGTTCAGCCCGAGGATTTCCAGAAGTTCCTGGCTCGACAGGAGGAGCCTCTGATCGTCCGGGCGGAGGGAGGGTTCTGTGGCTTCGCCTATGAGTACCTGACGAGCTATCGGGGCCTGGCGTTCTTCTGCTAGAGCCGGGAGGAGCTGCGGTTGCTCGCCCGATCACAGCTGATCCTCGCGGAGAAGATGTCAATGCCGGAGTTGTAGCGCGACGCCTTCGGCGAGGGGGATCCACCGTTGGGGGCGGCGGGCCGGGCGCGAGGAGGGATCTCGGGCGGGCGGCGTAACGGTTCTGTGTTGGGCACCATAGCTTCGATCGGGATGGGATCGGGCCTCTGATGGCTGCCGACCGTCTTTGGCTGAATCCACGGAGTAACTCGGAGGGTCTGCCTCTCGGCTGCGCTACGTGGCTGAGTGGTTCTCTCGATAGGTTTGCCAGAAGACCTGACACACCGATTTCCCTGGGACATTAGCAATTGGCAAGTACTCCAGACACTGCCAGTGGCTTCAGAGGCTCGCGAACTGCCATATATGGCCGATTCTCGGCGGACTCCCGGTCAGAGGCCCACAGAGGGCGGGTTCTCCGCCAACGATGCGGCCAGGAATACTTGCCAGTTCATGCGCTGGAAAAGGCTCTCTGGGAAATTGGTGTGACAGGTCTGTGATTGTAACGGGTCACCGAGTCCCGTCCGTGAGAGCCCTTTGTCTGGCAGAGTCGGGAGGACGTGCCAGACCTGTCAGGTCTGAGACACTTAGCGAATGGACCACTAAGATCGACCGGATTGGGCTCGGTGTCGCTCGCACCAATCCGTGACTGTCCTGCCATCGGGGTTGTGTCTCCCCCGGACGAATTCCGCCCGGTGGTTCCACAGGCCAGCGCCCGGCGGGGGGCAGCAGGCCGATGCGCGGGGTACGGCGACCGTTACCGGTGCTGATTCCTGGTCCTATCAGCAGGCTGTTGAAGGTGCTCTCCCAGCGAGGACAACAGGATGATCGGAGGGTTGAATCCCGTGGTTGAGAAGTATATCCAGATTGCCGACTCCCGCCCTGGGGTAGTCTGTGAAGGGCCGAGTTGGCAAAGACAGACGCTCGCCACAGCGTACGTTAGGGCAAGCAGGCGCGCCGCTGACCATGGTTCGATCACATGCCGTCCCCAGCGACCGCGAAACCCCTTGCGCCTGGCGAAAGCTGTCTGTCGCGCAGGTCCGCCGTATAGCGAAGAAAGTCGGCCCGAGTCTTACGATTGTTAGGCGAAGGAGGATCACATGCGAATCGCCGTGTTCCAGCCGCCGTATCCTGCCGCAGAGACGGGGTCCAGTGCCGAAGAATGCCTTCGGTGGATGGTGTCGGGACTTGACGGCCTAGAGCCAGGCCAGCACGACCTGGTTCTGCTGCCGGAATATGCCAGTGCAGCGGGCCTGAACGACGGAGACAGCGTGCGCGAGTTCGCGGAATGCCAGGGGGCCGATTTCCTCCGCGCGGTGGGCGAGGCGGCCAGGCGGCTCGGTTGCCTTATCGCTCTGTCTGGACCCGTGCGGAGTGGAAGACGCTGGTTCAACCGCAGCCTGGCGTTCGACGCCGGCGGGGAGATCGCTTGCAGCTACGACAAGGTACACCTTACAGGCGTGGAGAGGGACGATCTTGGGTTGACAGCGGGTGCGAAGCCAACGGTGTTCGGCTATGCGGGCATTCGGATCTGCTTTGCCACGTGTTTCGACCTGTACTTCCCTGAGCATTTCGAGGCCCTGGCGGCCCAGCGCGCAGACCTGGTCCTGTGCCCCAGCTACCAGCGTTCCGAGTCCTCCGGGCGCATTCGCCTCGTAGCCCAGGCTCGTGCCCTCGACAGTGGCGTCTACCTGCTCCGCAGTTCATACGCCATGGGGACCTCGAAGGTGGGTGGGCACTCCCTCGTGGCCACGCCCGCCGGGGAACTGCTGGCCGATGCGGGCGAAGAGGCGTGCATCCTGACGGCGGAGATAGACCCAGGAAGGAAGTTTGTGAAGCCCGCGTCCCACGGGCGGCATCCAGTGGAGCACAGAGTGCTCATAGAAGCGCACCGGCGGCCGGCGGTCTACCGGCCCCACGGGGAGCGAGCGCACCTGCTCAAGGAGGCGCCCTTCCCCCATCTCTGCGCTCATCGGGGTCTGAGCCAGGCGTGTCCGGAGAACACGCTCCCGGCGTTCGCGGCCGCCATAGCCTCTGGGGTGCACGAGATCGAGTTTGATCTGTGGACGAGCCGCGACGGCATCCCGGTGGTCTGTCACGACGAATCGGTCGATCGCACCACCAACGGGAGAGGGAAGGTCGCTGAATTGCTATGGGACGACATCCAGGGCCTGGACGCGGGCATCCGCTTCGGCGAGGCGTGGCGCGGAGTGCGGGTGCCACGTGTGGAGGAGGTTCTTGAGATCACGGACGGGCTTGTCGGACTGAATGTCCATATCAAGGACCCGGGGCCCGACGGCAGTATCCTCAGGCGGGTCTGTGATCTGCTGACCGAGTATGGCTTGACGGACACGGCCTATCTGGCGCTGGGTGCCGAGTCGTCGCTCCAGATAGCCCTCGACTACGCGCC
The DNA here is from genome assembly GCA_007123205.1 of Thermoflexales bacterium. GTDB lineage: Bacteria > Chloroflexota > Anaerolineae > B4-G1 > B4-G1 > SKLM01. Next base: position 1,071 of record SKLM01000407.1, on the reverse strand, counting down.
TGAAGTTCGGCGTGGGTGTCTGGTGCGTCAGGCGGATCCGTGGCAGTCCATCGCCATCGCAGAGCGATACGGTTGTCGGCGGATACAGTTCCCGCGGGAGGTGACGCAGCCGCAGATACGCCGGGCGCACGATGCGGGGTTGATCTGCAACCTATTCTGGTCGGACGAGCCCGAGGAGGCTTTGAGGTACGTCCGCGATGGAATCGATGTGATCCTCACCAACTGCGCCCACACGTTGATCGCCGCGGGGTTGCCCCGGTTGGAGCGGTGTCCGGCCCGGGAAGACGGCCCCGCGACGGGGTACCCGGGCGGGCTGAACTCGAGGGGATGACAACGGTTGCGTCCCCCCGGCGAAGGCCTTGCCATGGCGTCCCGACTGTGGGGCGGTGTCGCGCGGCCGGCGTCCGCTCCTGATCTGTAGTAAGCGGTTTCCCTGCCTCTACGGATTCCCCTGATGTGGTGACCGGCGGACGGGAGGCGACACAGCGGACCCTACCCTGGGTGAGGGAGGGGTCTCCGCCTACGCAGGGGCTGTGGCGTCCCTGGTCCCGTTGACTACCATCCAGTCGGAGCGAGGCCCGGGACGGGAGCGATCGTCGGGGTGATGGGGAGGCTCGCTCGCGGCCCGGGGCTCGCCGCGCCAGATCGGCAGTCTGGGCACCACGGGCGTTCTACTAAGAAGCTGACGTGCGTACGCGAAGGCGCTTGCGCGTGCGAGATTCCTCGTCGCTGGCGCTCCTACTAAGCAAGCGCCTTCGCTGTCTGAGAGTTGAGTTGCAGGAGACGGTGACAGTGCTACCCATGACGCCCCCTAACCCTCTCCCCCCCGGGGGAGAGGGGAAACGGCAGCGCAGCCCCGCGGACCCTCCGAATGGCGTAGCTCGGAGGGGTCTGCGACCCCGACTTCAGCGCAGAGCCCCCGGCCACCCCAACCGCGGCCACCAGCCAGGCTCCGCGCCGCTGCCGAGTAACGCCAGCTGCCCTCAGAATCGCCCAGCTCGGAGGCGTCCTCCGAATGGCGCCGCTCAGAGGGGCCCTCCGGATGGCGTAGCTCAGAGGGGCCCTCAGAAT
>SKLM01000242.1 GCA_007123205.1 Thermoflexales bacterium | reverse complement strand
TAGTGACCTACTTACGGCTTTCAAGAATCGAGCGATTTGTACCTGTTCTCCTCGCGATACCCTTCCTGTCATTGTTGCTATACGCTGTCTTTTTCTGGCAGTGATGCGCAGCTGCTGACTGCACCGGCTCGCCGATCCACGCGAGCCACTTGGCTTCCGGGGCAGACTCGTTAGACAATCAGAGTCCCACATACAGGGGGAACAATGACCATCTTGACCGCTTGGCGCAAGATTGCCGAACCGCATACAGACATTCGCGAAGAGCGCTTCGACCCAGCCGTCTTTGCCGCTGACCTCGGGATGGTCCTCCGTGACGAGGGTCCTCTTGACTACCGCGACCCGGTCACCTTCTTCAAGAAGACCTACCTCACTCGCGGACTCTCAAACCTTTTACTGGACACGCTGCGGCGCCTCAGCGGGGAACATCGAGGCGAGGCCGTGGTCCAGATCCAAACCCCCTTCGGCGGCGGCAAGACCCACGTCCTCATCGCCCTCTACCACCTACTGGCACACCCTGAGCAGATCAGCCACCTGCATACCATCCAGAGCCTCCTCGACGATGCTGGGCTCGAGGTCATCCCCGCCTGTCGCGTCGCTGCACTGATCGGCACAGCCCTGGATCCTACCCAGGGGCGATTGACCGAGGACGGCCTCCAGATCCGCACCCTGTGGGGAGAGATGGCCTACCAGCTGGGCGGCGCCTCCCTCTACCGCACAATTGAGGCCAGCGATCGCAACCGCGTAGCCCCCGGGACCGACCGGTTGAGCGACATGTTAGAGGGACAGGGGCCCGTGGTGGTGCTGATAGACGAAGCCCTTGAATACGCCACCAAATCTGGCGGCGTCCCCGTGGGGGAGGGCACCCTGCTGGGCCAGACTCTGTCCTTCCTGCAGGAGTTGTCCACTGGGGCAGCCCACCGTCCAGAGACGATGCTGGCCGGCGCTCTTCCCTCCAGCTATCTGGAGCGCTTCGATGCCAGCGCTCAGAAAGCCTTCCAGCAACTCAACAGGATCTTCGGGCGCCTGGAGCAGATCCGCACACCCGTCGAGGGCGCTGAGATCTATGAGATTCTCCGCCGGCGCCTCTTCGACCATGTTGGAGAGGAGGCCGAGCGGCGCCAGGTGGCCGAGGCGTATTGGGACTTCTATCAGCAGCACGCTGCAGACTTGCCCCGCAAGGTTCGGGAGGTTGCCTATCGCGAGCGCATGGTCCGTGCCTACCCCTTCCATCCAGAGCTGGTGGATATCCTCTATGAGCGCTGGGGCAGTCTTCCCGGCTTCCAGCGGACCCGGGGCGTCCTGCGTCTCCTGGCCCTGGTCGTGGGTGATCTCTACAAGCAGAGCTCCAGCGCGGCGCTGATTCTGCCCTCCCACGTCAGTCTGGACAACAGCCACATCCGGCGCGAGTTCGTCAAGCTGATCGATAGCGCCTACGAAACCGTCATCGGCTCCGACATCGCTGGACACGGGGCCAAGGCGCCACACATCGATCGAGAGCTCGGGGGCGACTATGCCCGTGACGAAATCGCCCAACGGCTGGCGACCTCGATCTTTCTCTACTCCCACACCGGCGGGGCGGATCGGGGCGCTCTTGGCCCGCAGCTCCGCCTCTCCTTGCTCGATCCCGACATCGCACCCGCGCTGGTGGCCGATGCGCTCGACCGGCTCTCGAATCGCCTCTGGTACCTGTATGACGATCCCAAGTGGTACTTCGACAAGGTGCCCAACCTAAATCGCATCCAGGCCGAGCGCGAGGACACCGTTCAAGACGAGGAGATCCGCGACCGCATCCGCTCCACCGTGAGCGACATCGTCGGCCACGGTATCTTCCGCCGTACCTATCTCTGGCCGCATGAGAGTCGCGACATCGCCGACGATCGCCGGCTCGGGCTGGTTGTCCTCGCCCCTGACTACACCGCAGGAACGGAGGCGGCTAACAGCTTCGTGATCCAGCTGCTGAAGAGACGAGGCGACTCCTTCCGGGCCTTCCGCAATACTCTGGTGTTCCTGCTTGCGGACCAGGGGCAGATCGACCGTGCCGGGTCCGCCGCACGTACACTCCTGGCTCTGGAGGGCATCACGGCTGACTACAGCGGCAGAGGCCGGCTCACCGAGCGTCAGGAGGAAAGACTGGCCGACGACCTCAAAGATGCCCGCTCGGCCTTGCCCCAGATCGTATACCAATCCTACCGTCAGATCGTCATGCCCGGTGCCAACGACCAGCTTGAGCGCTTCGACGTTGGCCTGCAGCTCTACAAGCGTGGAGAATCGCTGAGCAAGCTGGTGTGGGATCATCTCACCGATCGCGATAAGCTGTTGCAGCGTCTCGATCCGCACCTGATCCGGGCCGCGCGCTGGGATCTCTGGCCGGAGAAGGAACACCCGCTGCAGCTCAGCCAGCTGCACGACTACTTCACCCGGTACACCCAGATGCCGATGCTGGCCGGTGATGATGTGCTTCTGGAGGCGGTCGCCCTCGGCGTGGAACTGGAGCTGTTCGGCTATGGTGAGCGCGCCGGTGAGGATCAGGATTTCAGGCCGCTCTACTTCGGCGAGTCCGTCTCCTCGACCCAGCTCAAGATAGCGCAGACATCCTGGCTCATCCCGCCGGATCTAGCCATGACGCTGACCCGACGCACCGTCTCCGGTCGCGTGATTGACAGCGACAATGCACCACTGGTCGAGGTGACCGTCCAGCTTACACCCGCTGGCGGCAGCATCCTGACAGGCGCGGACGGGGCCTTCGCCTTTTCGGACCTTCCACCCGGTCGCTATACCGTCAAGCCCTTGCGCTCGAACTACACCTTCTCGCCGACCGGTCGGACTGTCGACGTGAAGGGCCAGGACGTGACCGGCCTCGAGTTCGTGGGCGAGGAGATGGTCGGGCCGCCACAGGCCTTCTCGCTTTCGGGCACCGTCAGGACACAAGATGGCGATCCGCTGGGCGGGGTTCGCATCAGCGTCGAGCCACACACTGCCCCGGCGGCCACAAGCGACGCCGACGGACGGTACGTGTTCCCCGAGCTTCCCAAGGGCACCTACACGTGTCAACCTCAGAAACCCGGGTACGCTTTCGACCCGACCGACATCACCGTCGCGCTCACCGGGGACGTGACTGGACGGGACTTCGTCGGAGTGCCGGAACGTGAGGACTTTCAGAGGGTAGTCATCCGCACGCGGTTGCCCTGGGAGCGTTGGTACGACTTCTACGGCGACATTCTCGACCCTTTGATGAGCCTGGGGTCCGAGATTGACATCGCGCTGCAGCTCAGCGCCGAAGCAGATCGAGACATCGGCACCAGCATCCTTGAGCGGTTGCGTGACGCCCTGAGCAAGTACGACGATGATGCGGAACTCGGCGTGGGTTAGGACACAATGAGCTTCAGCTTTCGACGGTCCAGATGCAGCTACTGCCCTCGTACACAGGTGCAGAAGCTAAGCGATTTGCCCAAGAGCGGCCTCCCTACGGTGAGGGTTGGTCCGAGCTGGCCTATGAAGCCGAAACCATCTTCGGCTACGAGAAAGAGCCGCACGAACCAGGAGAGCACCTCTGCCTGCTGTTGGCCTAAGCCCCTGAAGGCTACGAAGTGGCGCCAAGTCTGCTGAGTGGAAGGGGGCTATTCAGGTTGTTCGAGAGAGCATCTGACTCGCGCCGACAATGACTGAGCCGCGCTACCAACACTACATTCCTCAGTTCTACTTGCGGGGATTTGTCGATCCTGCCTCTCCCCCCGAGCATGAGCCTTACCTTTGGGTCTATGACCGAGGATCGACTGTTCCGCACAAACGTGCTCCTAGGAACATCGCCGCCGCATCACATTTCTACTCGAC
>SKLM01000023.1 GCA_007123205.1 Thermoflexales bacterium | reverse complement strand
GTGCGAAGCTAAGCCAGTGTCACACGTGATTGGAATGATGCCCACGTTCACCGCGTTGCGGAAGAAGATGCGGGCGAAGGATGGCGCCAGCACGGCGGGGATGCCTCGCTGCTTCAACACCAGGGCGGCGTGCTCCCTGGACGAACCCTGCCCGAAGTTCTTGCCGGCTACCACGATATCCCCGGGCCGCGCCTGTTCCGCGAACACCGGATCAGCGTCCTCCAGAGCGTGCTTGGCCAAAGCCTGAAGATCGCCCCGCAGATGGTAATAGCGTCCCGGCGTGATGTGATCGGTGCTGATCCCCTCACCGAAACGCCAGATGTTGCCACGGATGACTGAATCCATCTTATGTCCTCCCTTTCTCACCCATACGCACGCTTGCCAGCGCTACTACGGTGTCTCTATACCTTTTCCTTCATGACTCTCGGATCTGTGATCATCCCCGTGATCGCCGTCGCCGCTGCGGTAGCCGGGGAGGCTAGATAGATCTCGCTCGCTGGATTCCCCATCCGCCCCTCGAAGTTGCGGTTCTGCGTGGATAGGCAGCGTTCGCCGTCGGCCAACACTCCCTGGTGGACCCCCACACAGGCCCCGCACCCCGGCGGCAATATGGTAGCTCCGGCTTCCACGAGGATATCGATCAGCCCCTCACGCAACGCCTCTCGAGTCACCGCACGCGAAGCGGGCCCCACCAGGAGTCGAACGCCTGGGGCAACCTGCTCACCATCCAGCAGTCGGGCCGCCACCCGCAGGTCAGAGAGCCGCCCGTTCGTGCAGGTACCGATGAAGACCTGATCAACCGCAATTCCCTCGGCTTCCTCGACAGGGCGCACGTTGTCCACGAAGTGCGGCATCGCCACCTGGGGCGTGAGCTGGCCCAGATCCATCGTCACGACCCGTTCGTAGGCGGCATCTGCATCTGGCGTCAGGACCAGGTGGTCCGCCCCGCGGCCCTGGCTCTCCAGATAGGCCTCCGTCACCTCATCGGCCGCCCAGAGACCCGCTTTTCCCCCGGCTTCGACGGCCATGTTCGAGAGCGTCAGCCGTTCCTCGCTGGTCAGGGCGTTACCTGCTGCCCCCCCAAACTCCAAAGCCTGGTAGATGGCCCCATCAGCTCCCAGCTCTCCGATCAAGGCCAGGATCAGGTCCTTGGCGTAGACACCGGCCTCGAACTGCCCCTCCAACTCCACACGGATCGTCTCGGGCACCCGCAGCCAGGTCTTGCCCAGCGCCATCGCCACCGCAACGTCAGTGGATCCCATCCCGGTGCCGAAGGCACCCAGGGCCCCGGCGCTGCAGGTGTGAGAATCGGCTCCGATGATGATCTGTCCGGGAGCGGCCCATCGCTCAGCCACGATCTGGTGACATATCCCGCTACCCGGCTGGTGAAAGACGCACTTCGCTCCGTTGGCGAACGCCTGGAGACGCTGCTGGACGTTGGCCAGCTCCCTGCGCGGCGCTGGCGCCGCGTGATCGGAGAAGAGGAGCACGTCGGTCGCCACTTCTGTGTATCCCAGCGCAGCAAACTGGTCCAGGGCCAGCGGACCCGTTCCCTCGTGGACCAGAACCAGATCAACCGGCACCACGACAAAATCGCCGGACGCCACCTCAGCCCCCATCCTTCGGCCGATGATCTTCTCTGCCATGGTAGCGCCCATCATTCGCCCCCTTGACCGAGCTCGTTGTACAGCAGTCTCAGTTCCTTGCCGAATAGCGGCCTCTTGAGCTCAACCGCCGCTGCGCGCACCCGCTCCAACAACTCACCGGCCGCCTCGGGCTCCAGATCAATGCCGAATTCCGCGCGGAACTTGTGCATCAAGACCTTGGAGCCTGAGTGTTTGCCGATGATGATCTGCCGCTGCAGACCCACCTCCTCCGGGCTGAAGGCCTCGTAGCTGGCCGGGTTCTTCAAAATCCCATCCGCGTGGATGCCAGACTCGTGGGCAAAGACGTTCGTCCCGATGATCGCCTTCCAGATCGGTATGGCGCGCTGGCTGGCCTGCGCCACGTACTCGGCCACCTCTCGGAAGCGTGCCGTGTTCACCCCCAAGTCGATGCCGTAGAGATGCTTCAGCGCCATAACGACCTCTTCGATGGGGGAGTTCCCCGTCCGCTCACCCAGCCCCCCGATGGAAGCGGCGACAGACCCAGCGCCAGCCCGAATCCCGGCCATCACGTTGGCCGTCGCCATCCCGAAGTCGTTGTGCATATGCATCTCAATGGGAAGCGAGTCGCCCGACGCACCCTCCGCGTCTGACGACGCTATGGCCTTCCGCAGGTACTTGATGCGCCGGTAACAAGTGTAAGGATCCTCTACGCCCAGCGAATCGCAGTAACGCACCATACAGGCACCGAGCCCCCTCGCCAGCCGATAGTAATCTACAAGAAACGCCAGATCGGTTCGCGAGGCGTCCTCGGCGCTGATGGTGAAGGATAAGCGGTGCGCCTTGGCCTCTGCCGCAGCCTCCTCTACTTGGCGGAGCACCCATTCCCGTCGGGCCCGGAATTTCCGCTCCACGTGAGCGTCTGAGGTCGAAATGGAGATGACCACGCCGTCGACACCACATTCGGCAGCGTCCGCCACATCCTCCCGTCTTGCCCGGGCGAACCCGTTGATCTCCAAGGGCCTGCCGTCCCTCGATCCGCCGTCCACCGTCAGGGCCGCATCCACTACAGCCCGGATGCACGCCTTCTCCTCCAATCCCAGCGCCGGAAAACCGGCCTCTACGGCCGGGACGCCGATTTCGGCCAGGAACGTGGCGATCTGAGCCTTCTCGCGCGGGGTGAATACCACCCCCACTGCCTGTTCGCCATCCCTTAGCGTCGTGTCCAGAAGCCTGATTCCCGCTGCCCGGTTCATAGATTCCTCCCCTGTTTCAACACGGCATACGCCTCGACAACCTCTCCATCGAACAACGACCGCTTCAGCGCGATACAGCGGGATCGCAAGACAGGCACCAGAGCCTGCACCTCCTCCTCCGACGGATGGTGCCCCTGCTCCCGCAGCTTACGACGGATCACGCTGGGCCCGGAGTACTTGCCCACACTGAAGCGACGCATCAACCCTACGTCGCCAGGCAGGAACATCTCGTAGGTGGTGGGGTCACGTACGACGCCACTGGCGCGCCCTTCCGACTCGTACACGAAGAGATTGGAGCCGACCACCGGCTTCCACGTCGGCAGCGACCTACCGGAAGCCAACGCCACGTACTCGGAGAGCTCCCGGAACAACGAGGTTCGGATATCCATCTCCACGCCCTTCGCATGGCGCAGCGCCATGACCAACTCGTCCATCGCGGCGTTCCCCGCTCGCTCGCCGAGCCCGTTCACGGTGGTGTTCACATAGGTCGCTCCCGCCTCCAACCCCGCGATGGCGTTCGCAGTCGCCATCCCAAAATCGTTGTGAGTGTGCATCTCTATGGCGATGTCCACCTCATCCACGATGGTCTTCACTTGCTTGTAGGTCTGAAGCGGATCCAGTACGCCCACCGTGTCACAGCAGCGCAGGCGATCAGCCCCTGCTTCCTTCGCCGTACGAGCGAACTCGATCAGGAAGTCCATCTCCGCCCGCGACGAGTCCTCGGCGTTCACCGAGACGTATAGACCATGCGCCTTGGCGAAGTCCACCGAACGCTTGACCGAATCGAGCACCCACTGACGATCCCGCTGCAGCTTCTGCTCGATGTGGATATCCGAGGCGGAGATCGAGAGCGCCACCGCATCGACACCGCAATCCAGCGAGTGCTTGACATCGCTGATCACCGCCCGGTTCCAACCCAGGATACTCGCCGAAAGCCCCAGCTCGACGATCTGCCGGATCGCGTCCTTCTCATCCCCACCCATGGCCGGGATTCCAGCTTC
>SKLM01000150.1 GCA_007123205.1 Thermoflexales bacterium | reverse complement strand
GATCGACAGAGCCTGCCAGGGACCGGGCTCGCGTCCACCTCGACAGGTGATGAGCGTCCTCTCTTCGCAGACGGCGAAGAAGCTATCCAGAGTCATAGCCTTGAGACTCACCGCATCCGCTCCCGCCGGATACTGGTGGAGCCAGGGCCACTCCCCATCGCGGTCGAGGAGCATGTCTCTGGCAACGTCCGGGGTGATGGAGCCATGATGCTGACGCAGCAGGTCGGCCATACGTTCACTCCGATACATGGTGGCCCAGGTCTCCAGAACATCGTCCCCCACCGACTGTCTGGTCAAGGCAATGGGAGCATCATCCGCGAAGTGGTTGGCGCGGGACATCGACTCGGAGCGCTCAACAGCGACATATCCCGGAATCGCCTCAATCACGGCCACTGATCCCTGAGCATCGCCCACGAAGAAGTTGAAGGTACCGGCCAGTTTGGCGCTGTTGACGTAGTCAATGGCTTCGTCCACCTTCTTCCGGCGGAGAATCTCAGCGACCATGACGTAGGTCGGCACACCCACCTCCGGTGGCACCGGCGGAAACAGACCGGTGGTCGTCCACATCAGGGCCAGGCCAGCGTCGTTGATACCGGCACAAGCCCACAGGCCAGGCATATTGTACGTCAGCGTGTTCGGGCTCTCCTCACAGATCGTTCTCAAGAATCCCACCCAGGGGTAGATCGAGGGAGGCCAGTCCCAGTTCTGACCAATGATGGTGTTGCCCTCAAGCGTAGCCTGTCCGGCTGCTGCGAAGGCCGTACAATGGGCCATATGGGCCACTTCTTCGTGAAGCGTAAGCAGCGCCACGTGCTCCAGCGAGAGGTGGGATCCAGCTGCCATCCCCCTCATGAACTCCGCGGAGAGCGGAGCATCCCTCTCAATGTGGAACCAGCAGCGCTTCGCGTAGGCGAGACGTGGGTCATCCGGTGCGACCTCCTGTTGACAGAACCCCATCATGAGAGGTTCAAACGCCTCGCCGTACGCCTCACCGCATTCACGAGCTGTGCCCCGTATCTCGGTTACCTCAAGCGTTGCAGTTGACATCGTCCATCGCTCCTTCCGTGTATGGGAATAGCTCCAGCAGTCAGGCGTCTGACACAGAAGCCCGACGCACGAGCTTCCCCTTCTCTTAAGGTGCCACCAGCCAAGAGGCTCGCCGACATAGTTCGGTGCGCGCTTCTTTGCCCCGGTTCGGTCGTGTTGTAGAGGCCGTGTACCATCAGAGGCGGATACTGTCACATATCTGGCGCGAATGGGGCGCAAACTGACTGAGACGGCAGTTGGCTATGCCGAAGCATCCTCTCACTCAATGACGCCCTGGATGACCGGGATTAGCCCGCGCAGGTCTTCTTCTACCGTCTGCCACACGACGGTAAGGTCGACACCGAAGTCATGATGGATCCGCTTGTCGCGCATCCCTGCCATCTCTGTCCAAGGGACGTGGGTGTCGTTCCCGCAGGTCCCCTGGAATCCGCTTGCTTGCGTCACCAATCACTTCGAGCGCCCGGACGACAGCATAGGCGGTCTTGTCATCCTCCGAAAACTCCCGCATGCTCATCCCCGCGACGAACTCACGACTCTTCCGGAGGGCATCCAGGATATCGTACAGGTAGTCCAATAGATGCGGTCCTCACTCGTATCTGGATCACCTTGCCCAGAATGCGCTGTCACAAGCGAGGCTTTAGGACATCTCGCATCACCAGGTCTACGTCGAGGCCCAGCAGATCTTCGCAGTTCCTTCATCCATTCTATCACGTGCATCGCCTCTGTGCCAGTGAGGCAGGGAGGGCGTTGAGGAACACTCCAGGGGGCTGATCACATAGGGCGGGCGCCCCACTCCTGGCGCGAAGCCGACGCCAGACAGGGACGTTATGGCAGAAACGAGAGGTCCTACGCGGCGTGTCTTCCACCGACGGAGCTGATGGCGAGTTATTCAACACTCTCCATGCCCACTTGACAGGACCGCTCTGAGGCGCTATCGTAGGTGGTAGGTTGTCTGACCAGTAAGCACGTCACAGAAGTACGCTCGTACGGGCGCGCTTATCGGTCGTAGCAAGTTCTGGTGGTTCTCGTGTTCAGAGGGGATGCGGCCAACTGTCTCAGTGGCGTCCACAATACGGGTCAGACTGGCAGCTCTCCGCAGCTTCACGACTTACCAAGTCTGTTCGACCGGGTTGGGTTCGGGAGCGTACCCAGAAAGGAGTAGGAATGTCAAGCAGAGACCTACGTGACGGCGTGTGTGCCGAAAGCGATCCTCGAGGCCGTTACGGGGATGGACCAGGGATGAAGATCGCCCTCACGGGTTGCAGGCTAGTTGATGGACGTGGCGAGGATCCACTCCCCGACGCAACCATCTTGTTAGACGGAAGCCGCTTCGCAGCTGTAGGACCAGGAGTTAACACCCCCGTGCCGGCAGATGCGCGGGTTATCGACGTGGCTGGCCGAACTGTCTTGCCTGGCCTTATTGACCTCCACGTGCACACCACGTTCTACTACTACCGCCGCGACGCGACTGTCCATGGTAAGCCGTACAATGACCCACGCATCGCTCTGGTCGGCGTCTGGCACCTGGAGCAACTCCTGGAGGCTGGCATCACTACAGTGCGTGACGTTGCGTCTTGTGGTCAGCTGGTGTTCGATTTGAAGTGGGGTCTTGGGGAAGGGCTCATCCGAGGGCCACGCCTCTGGGCCGCCGGGCCGATGATTGTACCCAGCGGCGGTCATGGCACGGGTTTTCCGGAGTTAGCTCGGGAGGTCAACGGGGTCACTGCGGTGCGCCGTGCGGTCCGGGAGCACGTAGCAGCCGGGGCAGATCTGATCAAGATTGGCTACTTGCAGGATGAGTGGACTGTCGAAGAGCTCGAAGCGGCCGTGGATCAAGCTCATCGAATGAACCGGAAAGTCGCTTGTCACGTGAACTACGCGCCCTCCATCACTAACGCTCTAAATGCCGGTGTGGACAGCATCGAGCACGGTTGCCTAGTTACGGGACCAGAGCTTGAACAGATGCGCGACCAGGGAACATTCTGGGTTGTGACATCCCAGATCTTTCGCGAGCAGTTTACCGAGTGCAAAGCTCTGGTTGCTGACCCGCTGGCCCCGAGGCACGTCGTAGCGTCAGCGCAGGCACAAGTGCGACGCCATGAACTGATCTGGGATAATATGCCTGGGGCGATCCGGCACGGGACAGCACTCGGAGTGAACATCGGTGCGGGCAGTGATATGTTCTTTCCGCACGTGGGCATCGCTGCATTGCCTTTGGAACTGGCTTCGCTGGTGGAGATCGGTCTGTCGCCCGCGGAAGCTATACGGGCTGCTACGTCTAGCGCAGCCCAATGCATCGGCTGCCAAGACGAACTTGGCACGGTGGAGGTCGGGAAGCTAGCTGACCTGATCGTTGTTGATGGCGATCCGCTGTCGGATATTGGAGCACTGCAAGAGGTTCTCCTGGTCATCAAAGGCGGCAAGGTTGAGAAGAACGTGCTGAACGGGAGAGGATCTGCCGGTGGTTCATAGGTGATTCTAGCTGGTAAGCGGTCCTTGCACAGGACCGAACGAAGGGCATAGGTGAAGAAAAGGCGAAGGAAGCAATGCCCATGGTACGGAGCGGAATAAGCTGCGCGAGAGAAGATGTCAGGCTCTGAATTCGATGGAGGCGACTAGCCGGATTGAATGGGCAGAGCAAGAGGAAGAAGAGGGCCACAGGGGGCCTCTTTCCTGCTGCCAAAGGGAATAGCCCGGTGAGCTCCCCCACCTGGCCGCTGTACCGCGCCGGGATCATCTCCGGGGCGACGGGGATCAGGAAGAAACCCAGCACCGCAATGGGGGCGAAACCGATGATGTAGGGCATGCGGCGGCCGAAGCGCGTG
>SKLM01000260.1 GCA_007123205.1 Thermoflexales bacterium | reverse complement strand
GCGGAAGCATCCCTGGAGGCCGGCGAGGATCCAGGGTGGCAGTGGTACTACGACCCCGGAGGTTGGCCTCTCATCGCCCAGTACGACCCGGAAGGCTGGGACGAGTTCTGGTGCGAGGAGGAAGACGCCCTGGAGGGGTGGCCGTTCGACGAAGAGACGGAGGATGGTTCGGCCTTTGAGCCCCTGCTGCCGTCGCATAGCGAACCACTCCCCGTGGAACCGGGGGAAGTGTCGGTAGAGGAGTTCATGGCGCGGCTGCGCCGACCCGGGCTCGATCCCACGCTCCATGGTGCAACCCTTGAGTTGATGAAGCGGGCGGATTGCCCTGAGCCGTCCCTCTTCGGCTTCCGGTATCGTCCCCTCACCTATGAGGAGGGTCTCTCGTTGCTGGTGGGTCTCCAGGAGCAAGGCGTTGATGTGGAGCGGCTGGTGGCTCAGATCGACGCCTTCCCATACGAGAGAGTCGCTCTCGATTGGCTCAGCAGGCCCGAGGAGAATGTGGCCCTGATGATAGAGGCCATCGAACGGGAGATCGTGCCCGACGAGGAGGCGGAAAGGGAGCGGTTCCGCCATCATCGGGACTTCGTGTTCGCGCTGTCCCGGGTGGTTCCGTTGGGCGCGCGCCTGTGGCTTCAGGGCTGGCTGGAGGGTGTGGGCCACGGAGCCTTCGGCCGCGTTGGGCGGGAAGAGGTCGACGATCTCTTCTGAGCAGACGTTAGAACGAGAGACGAACTCGGTGCAGCCTCTATCTGCTCGAGGCGCTGCGGTTCGCTGCGGGTGCGCAGCTCGGACGGTGGGTGACTGTCGACGGTCATGGAAGCTCGACCGGAGCCTGGCTCAGCCCCGGGCTGTTCGGAGCTAGAGGCGGCAGCGTCGAGTGACTACGCAGCCATCCGGACGTGAATGCCAGAAGGGGGAGGTGACATGAAGGCACGCATCGGCATTCGTCGCGAGGTCAAGAGTCGATGGGAGCGAAGAGTTCCCATCGTCCCCGACGACGCGAGGCGGGTGCAGGAAGAGCACGGGGTTGAGGTGTGGGTGGAACCCTCTCCGATCCGCGTCTTCCCTGATGAGGCCTATCGGTCAGCGGGGATCACGGTTGAGGATGATCTTTCGCCCTGTCCCGTGATCTTCGGCGTCAAGGAGATGCCGGCCCAGAGCTTCGATCCCGGTCACACGTACGTCTTCTTTGCCCACGTGATCAAAGGACAGCCCGACAACATGGGGATGCTTCAGCGGCTGCTCGACCTGGGTTGTCAACTGATCGACTACGAGCGGGTGACGGACGAGCGGGGGCGGCGCCTGATCTTCTTTGGGCACCACGCTGGTCTAGCCGGTATGATCGACACGTTGTGGGCCCTGGGACAGCGGTTGAGGAGTGAGGGGATCGTCAACCCCTTCGTGAAGCTGCAGCAGACGTACCGATACGATGACCTGGCGGCGGCGAAGGCGGCCGTCTCCGCTGTGGGGAGGCGCATCGCTGAGGAGGGGCTGCCGGAATCGATCAGGCCCCTTATCTGTGGATTTGCCGGCTATGGCAACGTGTTCGGCGGGGCAAATGAGATCTTCGAGTTGCTGCCCGTGGAGGAGATCGAACCTCACGAGGTGGAAGACGTGGCTGAACGCAGCGAAGCCCACCCCGGGGTGTACAAGGTCGTCTTCGAGGAGCAGGATACCGTCGAGCCCCGGGCGTCGGGGGGCGATTTCGACCTGCAGGACTACTACGACTGTCCAGCCAAGTATCGGTCCAAGTTCTCCACCTATCTGCCGCACCTGACTCTCCTGGTCAACTGCGTCTACTGGGACGAGAAATACCCCCGGTTGGTGACGAAGCAAGACCTGCAGAGCCTGTACGGCGGCTCCGGGCAGCCGCGGCTGAGAGTGATCGGAGACATCAGCTGCGACATTGAGGGGGCTATCGAGGCGACGGTCAAGTCCACCGATCCGGAGGATCCGCTGTACGTGTATGACCCCTTTGAGGATCGGGCGGTCGACGGGGTGGCGGGGCGGGGTCCCGTGATCCTGGCCGTCGACATCCTTCCCAGTGAGCTGCCGCGGGAGGCATCGCTCACCTTCAGCAGCGTGCTCGTGGACTACGCGCCCGCCATTGCCAAGGCGGATTACTCGCTGCCTTTCGAGGCGCTGGACCTGCCCCCGGAGATCAGACGGGCAGTAATCGTGCATCAGGGGGAGCTGACGCCGGACTATGGGTATCTGGAGAAGTATCTCCCGTAGGCTGGTTTGTCTGATGCGTGGGATTCGTCTCCTGCGGGAATCATACGGCGGCGTTGGCGATCAACCAGCGTGTCACATCTACAGACATAGGGGGAGCTGATGAAGACCATTCTTGTCCTCGGCGCCGGTTCGGTGGCGGAGCCTCTGGTGCGCCATCTCCTCGACCACGACTACGAGGTAACGGTCGCCAGCCGCACGCTCAGCAAGGCCGAAGCTCTGGTGGGGGATCATGGCAGAGGCACGGCTATCGCCTTCGACATCGCAGAGGACGGGGCCGAGCTGGGGGAGTGGGTGGGTCGGGCCGATCTGGCTGTGAGCCTGCTGCCCTACATCTACCACGTCCAGGTGGCGCAGGCGTGTGTCCGGCACCGGACGCCGCTGCTGACCACCAGCTACGTCAGTGAGGAGATGGCGGCGCTGGATGCCGACGCCCAAGAGGCGGGCGTGATTCTGCTGAACGAGCTGGGGCTGGATCCGGGGATCGATCACATGTCGGCGATGCGGATCATCGACCGGACTCACGAGGCGGGAGGGCAGGTCAGGGCGTTCCGCTCCTTCTGTGGGGGACTGCCGGCCCCAGAGGCAAACGACAACCCGCTGGGGTACAAGTTCTCGTGGAGCCCGCGGGGGGTGGTCCTGGCGGGCCGGAATGATGCCCGCTACCTGGAGAACGGCCGTATCGTCGAGGTGCCGAGCGAGCGCCTCTTCGCCGCCCACACCGTGACGCTGGTGGAGGGGCTTGGCGACTACGAGGCTTACCCGAACCGGGACTCGCTGCCCTATGGGGAGCGTTATGGGATCCCCGAGGCTGAGACGATCTACCGCGGGACGTTGCGCAACCTGGGCTGGTGCGACGTGATGCTGAAGCTGAATCAGCTGGGGTACTTCGGGCTGGACCCACGGGACGACCTCCCGGAGAAGACCTTCAGGGACGTCATGGCCGGGCTGATTCAGAAGGATGAGACGACGGATCTGCGGCGCGACGTGGCCGCCTACCTCAACCTGTCTCCGAGCAGCGGCGTGATGATGGCGATGGAGTGGCTGGGGTTGCTGGCCGCCGGGCCGGTGCCGGACGAGACGACGCTGTTGGACGTGCTGGCGCACCAGATGCTGGAGAAGATGGCCTACGGCGAGGGCGAGCGGGACATGGTGATGCTGGTTCACCAGTTCTCCCTGAATGTTGGCGGTCGGGAGGAGGCGGTCACGTCCACGATGATCGACTTCGGCGACCCCGATGGCGACACGGCCATGGCGCGGACGGTGGGCCTCCCGGCTGCGGTCGGGGCACGCATGATCCTGGAGGGCGAGATCGACGTGAGGGGCGTGCACATCCCCGTCCTGCCGGAGATCTATGAGCCGATCCTCAGCGAGTTGGAGGTGCTGGGCGTCTCTTTCGAGGAGCGGGTGGTGTAACGAAGAGCGCCATCCGCGGCGCTCCGTCTGCGTGCGTCTGCCGACAGGGATGGGCCGGGCCAGTCAGCGGATGGCCCAGGGCCATGGACGGCGCTGGGCGACAGCACTACAATCAGGACAGAGCCTGGCAAGCGCGCCAGTGCCAGGCGGCGGCCAGGGCGAGATGGGCCCCAGCGACGACGAGGGCCCACCCCCGGGCCCTCCCGCCGTCAAGTCCGGTGGTGACCGTC
>SKLM01000225.1 GCA_007123205.1 Thermoflexales bacterium | reverse complement strand
GTCCCCTCTCCCCCTGGGGAGAGGGTTAGGGTGAGGGGGGCCTCCACCACCAACACCTCACCCTCCACTCCCGACCCGCGCACCACCCACCCTATCTCATTCCACATACTCATACTCGATCGCCTCGATGCGCCCGCGCCAGTACGGCCGGCGGCCCTCCGGGAGCAGCCAAGCCACCTCCCCCTCCAGCGGGACCAGCATCCCACCGCGCCGTTCATACTCCCAGAAGCGCCCTTCCCAGGGGGTTGACACCTGCACCCCCTCCACTTCCCGGTACCGTGTGTCCGAGCGGACCGTGCTGATCAACCCCTGCGCATCGAACGCGAACACCAGGTCCACTTCCGTTTCGCCATCCGTCAGCCTGCCCCTGGCCCGAGTCTCGTCGATGGGCTCCCAGCGCACCCCCTGACTTGGCAGAAGGGCGGTGGGATACCATGCCCCCTCGGCGAGGAACCGCATCAGCTCCCCCTGAGCCAGTTCGGATGTGCTGGGCTGTTCCATCACCGTCACCAGGCCCAGCAGTTTCGCCACCAGAACGCCACGACCGGCGACGTACCCATCGTGGACGAAGACGGTCAGTCCCGGCGCCATGCGAATGCGGGCGTCCCACAGGAAGCCGGGACGTCGCGGGATGACGTGCTGCGTCGACGCGAACGGACGCCATTGATCGCCCTGTTCTCCCATGTTGAAGGTGCCGGTGTGCTCGACCGTCACTGCTGCGACCAGCGGCTGCCCCTCCCTCAGCACCGTCCGGAAGTAGCGCTCCACAGGCGCTGGCAGATCAGCGATCTCGCTGGGATCATACGTCTGGATGGCCGGCTCCACGCGTTCCGCCCAGATCTCCGCCAGTAGGCGCTCGGTCCGGGCCTGCCACCGCGCCCCCCCATAGAGAATCACCAGCGCCACAGCTGCACCCAACACCACCAGGATCAGCGGAACCGCTCTCAACCACATCATCCTTTTCCTTTTCAAGTCGTTCCTTTTCAGATTCGGATCTCGGCGCCTCGGACACGCTGCCAGTAACGATGGGCACTGATTGCCATGTCCCCATCACCCCGAAGGCCCGATCCATCCAGCGATGCCCAGATCTGCCCCATTGGGGTTGTTCGGGCAGCAGCTGCGTCAGGGATCCCAACACGATCCATCGGGACGGAGGAGTTCGTCAGGCACAGAACTCGTCTCTCAGCAGACGTGAGCCCAGAGGCAAGATCTTCAGGGGCCGCAGATGGGATAGCCGACGCTACCGCCTGCGGAAGACCTGCCGGCCCCGCCCATCCACCCTCAACCGATGGGAGTCCGTGGAGTGCCTGGCATACTGCACCCATGTCCGACCTGGTAAACATCCTGCCGACGGATCATAGTGGACCCAGGTCGACAAGGATCTGTCGCACCACCATCCCAAGCTGCTCAATAGGAACCTCACAGGTTAGTATCGATAGGTGTGTCGGAAGACCTGACACACCGATTTCCCACAGAGCCTTTTCCGGCGCATGAATTGGCAAGTACTTGTGGTCGCATTGTCGGCGGAGAACCGGCCATCTGTGGGCCTCTGATCGGGAGTCCGCCGAGAATCGGCCATATGTGGCAGGTCGCGAGCCTCTGAAGCCACTGGCAGCGTCTGAAATCCTTGCCAATTGCCAATGTCCCAGGGAGATCGGTGTGTCAGGTCTTGGACACCTAGCGATTCGACCACTAGAATTCGATCCCGTTCCACGATCTACCTCTCAATCCGCCGTGTCCGATTCTCAAAGCAGAGAGGGCCGTCCGATCACTTTAGTATACCGCGGCGCGCCTGGACACACAAGAGCGCGGGTTCACAGACGGCCCTGGCGGCACTCGCGTCCAGGCCGCTTTCGTCATCCTTGACCAGAAGAATGCTGCTGTCCGACGGCGCCACGGTTGCCAATCCGCTTGATAGCATCCTGCAGTGCTGGCGAGGCGGACTAGCTTGACAGCGTCGCTCCCCGATCCTAGAATGCGGCTACCTTGTAGCTACTTTCGAGAGGGAAGACCAATGCCTACCACAGTTGGCGTACGTGAATTGAAGAACCACACATCTCGGATCATACGGGCTGTGCGAGAGGATCTGAGTGAGTATGTGGTGACTCTCCGCGGTGAACCAGTGGCTGTGCTGCGACCATTGACCGAAGAGGAGGTACAGCGGCTGCGTCAAGTAGAGATTGATACAGCCGTCGAAGAGATCAAGGCCCTGGCACAGGAGGTAGCTTCTGCCTGGACGTCGGAGAAGAGTGGCGTGGAACTGATCGCTGAGCAACGCAGGTGACCTATGGCTGTCATTGATGCCAGTGTCTACGTTGCATTGGTGAACGCTTATGAGCGGGAGCACTCTAGTAGTTGGGCATGGTTCGAACAAGCCAGGGCGGCAGATGACTCAGTCGTGGCACCAGTCATCCTACTGGCTGAAGTCGCTTCCGCTCTCAGTCGAGGGATGGGTAACCCGACGCTGGCTCACCGAGTTGCGCAGCAACTGGCACGCTCTGAGGTGATTGAACTGATCCAGATCACGATGCCCATTGCGGAGCGAGCCGCAGAGATAGCCGCTGAACACCGGATCCGCGGCTGTGACGCAGTCTATGTCGCCCTGGCAGATCAGTTGAGCGACACGCTAGTTACGCAGGATCGGCAACAACTCGAGCGGGGTGCGGTACTGGTGACTGTTCGCGCGCCGTAGACACTATCGCAAGGCCTCAGAAGCCGCACTGTGACAAGCGAGCGGGATCTCCTCCCCAATGATTCCGATGGAATGCCTGCGGCTCTTGACCAACACGCGCTTCCGCCCCTGAAGACTTCCGGACCGGCCATTCCGTCTGGCCTCAGGAGATCTGCTCCCGGGTGCCAAATTCGAGGCGGCCATGCGTCCCCGCGAGCGCGCCCAGGCATGAACGCTTTCTGTGGAGGCTGCGACGGGTCAGAGGCCATCGAAAGCGACTGCCTTGCTTACACCTTTCCGACCTGCAACGGCTGCACTGGAGCCAAGGGCCGATTTGGTGCCCGCAACAACGACAAATAGCCCGGCCCGAGAGAGATGAAGAACACCGTACCGGTATCAGACAGAGCGACCGGCCTCTGTTGATGAGCATACTTCCCACGACTGCCAGGATAGCGCTGATTGCCATCACTCCCCAATGATCTTCACCAGCACCCGCTTACGGCGCCGTCCGTCGAACTCACCGTAGAAGATCTGCTCCCACGTACCGAAGTCCAAACGGCCCCCCGTCACGGCGACCACCACCTCACGGCCCATGATCTGCCGCTTCAGGTGCGCGTCCGCGTTGTCCTCACCGGTGCGGTTGTGGAGGTACTGGTCGATAGGCGCGTGCGGCGCCAGCTCCTCCAGCCACTTCTCGTAGTCCGCCAGCAGGCCGCGCTCATCATCGTTGATGTAGACCGACGCCGTGATGTGCATCGCATTGACCAGGCACAGCCCTTCCTGGATGCCGCTCTCCCGGAGACACTCCTCCACCTGACCGGTGATGTTGATGAACCCGCGACGCTCCGAAACGTTGAACCATAGCTCTCTGCGATAGCTCTTCATACTACCTCCTTCACAAGCACCATCAAAACCGACAATCGCCCGGCCCGCGCGCGGCCAGGGCACACCACTGTCCAGCGCGGACTACAAGTACCGGGCGGCTCAGAGTCTCCAACACCCGGGCAGCGACATCAGGCAGATACTGACTGCGGAGGCTATGCGAACTGTACCTTGATCCCATTACGATCAGGTCATACGGCTCCGCGCGCGCCTGGGCCACGATCTCGTGCATCACCGACCCGTGGCGTACCTCCAGCTCAGCGTCGACGCCCTCGGCTTCCGCTCGCTCCAGCAGGGCCCGCAGCCGGCGGGCCTGGGGCGTATCCG
>SKLM01000127.1 GCA_007123205.1 Thermoflexales bacterium | reverse complement strand
TATGGCCGGCGATGGAGCAGCTGACCGGGTATGACTCCGAGGGCACGCCGCTCGGACCCTGGATCTCGCTGCCCAACACGGGGCCACGCTCCGATTAACTGGTGTAGTTTGGCCCCGGCACCGGGTACTGAGGATGGCGAAAAGGCCCCAGGAGCGGCAAGCGCCCAGCACTGGCACGGGCAGAGAACCTCTGCCCGAGCGGAGGATGCGCGCACGGCCATCGATGCGTGACGGCTGCATGTTGCACGCAGTCTTAAGGCTGGTATAATCACTCAACAGTCTGCGCCATCCTGTGCGCAGCGCTCCGAACGGATGCAGGCCGAGGCGACGGTTCCTCGGCCTCAGTTTCACGGCCAGAGTACCAGGCAGTACCGCAGCACCCCAAGCAAGACGTGTTGAGGAGGAACCGATGATCCAGAGACGTGTGTCGACCGCTGTCCTCGTGATAGCGATGCTGCTGGGGATGATGCCGATCCTCTCGCTCGCTGCACCGAGCCGCGCCCCGACGGCCCAGGAAGGCACCAACCTTCTGAGAAATCCCAGTTTCGAGGCTGACTGGGGAACAGAGGGTAGCCATCGAACCATGGTGTTCCCCCGAGACGGGGGCGCAGAGCTGCGGCTCATAGGCAATATCTTCACGCCGCCGGGCTGGACGACCTGGTTCTTCCACGACCATCGCGCCGATGCAAACCAAGGACGGGACCAGCCGGAGGTGACAGATGCCTGGAGCCATCACGACGCGCGTCGGGTGCGGAGTGGCGAGAAGGCCATCAGGTTGTTCACGTTCTATCGGCGGCACGACGCCGGGTTCTATCAGGTGGTCGACGGACTGCAACCTGGCGCGTCGGTGCAGTTCTCCGCGCACGCTCAGGCGTGGTCCTGTGGAGAGACCACCGAGGATGCCACCTCTTGCGGTGACCCATGGTCCATCGTGTTCAGAGTTGGGATCGATCCGCAGGGTGGGCAGAATCCATTTGCTCCGAGTGTCGTGTGGAGTGGTGACCACAAGTCCCCAGACACCTATAGCCTGATCGGCCCGGTGACTGCTCGGGTTGGTGCGCAGGGATCCGTCACCGTCTTTCTGCGCTCCACTACCAGGTGGGCGAATAAGCACAACGACGCGTACTGGGATGATGCGCGCCTGGTAACGACGGCACCAGGTGATCCGGCCACCCCCACCCCGCCACCGGATGAACCTGAGCCTACGGAACCCCCGGAGGAGCAGCCGACGGAGACTCCCGGGCCCTCACCGACCCCGCTTCCTACAGCGACTCCGCGCCCGGATGGGGCCATCGTGCACGTCGTGGCAGCCGGTGAGACTCTGTTCGGCATCGCGCGGATGTACAACGTGCCGGCCAACCAGATTCGAGAGCTCAATGCAGGGTCTATCGGACCCGATGACATGATCCGGGTGGGACAGGAGCTGGTGATCTCGGTACCCGATGAGGCCCCTGCCGCGACGCCCGTTCCAGAGACCCCAACGCCCACCCCGGACGCCGAACCGGAAGCCACACCCACACCTGAGCCGGACCCCGACCCCGAACCCGATCCCGAAGGCTCCAGCATCTGCGTGCTGGCCTTCCACGACCGCGACAGTGATGGCACACGAGATCCCGACACCGAAGAACTGCTTCCTAACGTCAGCTTCACCATCGCCGACGCTTCAGGCGTGGTGGACGAGTATATGACGGACGGGGTCAGCGAACCGTATTGCTTCACCGGCCTGGCGCCGGGATCGTACCGGGTCATCCAGCAACCTCCGGGCGGCTATGAGGCCACGGGCCCGACGGAGCAAAACGTGGCTCTGGCCGAGGGAACCAGCTTCGACTTCCAGTTCGGCGCCGCTCGCATCGAGGAGGTGGAGAGCCCCGAGGAGACAGAGGAAGAGGAGGTGGGGACCGGGCCAGTCGAAGAGGAGCCCGCCGGACCAGGTGAGGGATTGGTGCTAGCCGATGCGCTGGCCATCTTCGCGCGGGTCGCCGGCATTCTGGTCCTGATTCTGGCCGGGGCCATCGCGGTGCTCTTCGTCCTGAGCCGCCGCCGCCGTCCTTATTAGCCGATAGGCCTGCGGTCTTCCCCTGTCCTGGGGAGAGGCCCGGGAATGATGAGCGGGTCGAAGAGCGTCGTCTGGGAGAGAATTCTCGCCCTGGCGACGCTCTTGTTGGTGTCCCTGATCGCAGCCGGGCCCCTGTGGGGGCCGGGCCTGCTCAACACGAGAGGGGGCGGAGACAGCCCCTTCCTGTTGCTCCGTACTCATCAACTGGCCGTCAACCTGCGCGCCGGTGCCTTCCCTGCCCGCTGGATGCCGGACGGGGCCTACGGCTTCGGCTACCCTTTCTTCAGCTATTACGCGGCGCTACCCTACTACGTCGCTGCCGGGCTCACAGCCATCGGCCTGAACATCCTCACAGCAATCAAGCTCACCCAGACCCTCTTTCTCACAGCCGCCGCCCTGGGTATGTACGGTTGGGCCGGGCAGGTCCTTCGAAATCGACCTGCTGCGTGGCTCGCGGCTGTGGCCTACACAGCAGTCCCCTTCCATCTGGTCAACGTCTACGTGCGCGGCGATTCTCTCTCGGAGTTCGCCGCCTTCGCCTTCTATCCGCTCATTCTGTGGGGCCTGGGTCGGCTGGGTCACCGGCCGAGCGTGCGCCGGATGGTGGTCCCAGCGCTGGCCTATGCCGGCCTGGTTCTCACCCACAACGTCTCCGCCCTGATCTTCTCCCCGTTCATCCTGCTCTACGTCACGTTTCAGGCTTGGCACGTCTCGCGCCGCAGTCCCGAGCCAAGACTGCGAGAAGTCCTGGGCCATGCCTCGATTCTCCTGGTGTCGCTGGTGGCCGGTCTTCTGCTCTCCGCGTGGTTCTGGCTGCCGGCCCTGGGCGAGATGGACTACGTCCAACTCGACGCGCAAATCACGGGCTACTTCTTCTACGGCCACCACTTCCGCAGCGCCGATCTGATACAGATGACACCGGTGTTCGACTACGCCGTTGGCGCCGACACCGGCACTCCCTTCGCCATGGGTCTGGCCCAGGCTATCCTGGCTCTGTCCGGCACACTGGTCTTCGGGGCCAGCCTCGTCGCCGGACAGGGTCTCTGGAGAAGTGAGCGGCAAGATCCAGCCGAGTCGGACCTGAGGGCGCGTGGCGGGCAGCCGGCGGCGTGGACATTAGCCTATGCGACCCTGAGCCTACTCCTGAGTACCTGGCTCATCACGCCCCTCTCCGCGCCGGTCTGGGACCATCTACCCCTGCTACCGATGACGCAGTTCCCGTGGCGCTTTCTGTCCGTGCAGGCGGTCTTCACCGCTCTTCTCTCCGGCGCCGTGATATGGCCAATGGCACGCCGATCCCGCGCCGCCAGCTCCTGGATAATCGCTGCCGTCCTTGGCGCTGCAGTGACGGTGGCGGCCCTCGCGGGGCTTCGGCCCGAATACCTTCCCATCAAGGCCGACGACGTCACGGTGGAAAGGCTGCAGGTGTACGAGCTGTTTACGGGAAACATCGGCTCCACCATCCGCCACGAGTATTTGCCCCGCTGGGTGGAGCCCCGCCCGTACACGGGCCCGGAGTTGCTCGATCCCAGCGCCCCTGCCCGTGTCTTTCCCCTGAACGGCGAGGTATCCACGGCCGAGAGGGTGCAGCGAAACCCAACGCGGCACGTCTGGGAGATCGACGCCGGGGATAGGGGCTCACAGGTGGCCCTGCCCCTCTACTACTGGCCCGGCTGGCGGGCCGCGGTGGGCGGCGCGGCTGTGGAGGTTGCCCCCGAGCCCGCCTCCGGATACCTGAGCCTGAGCATCCCGCCAGGACGGCACACCGTGGAGATCTGGTTAGGTCGTACTCCGCTGCGGTTGTGGAGCGAGATCGCGTCCCTGGTCGCAG
>SKLM01000346.1 GCA_007123205.1 Thermoflexales bacterium | reverse complement strand
TTCCCGCGCACACCCAAAGGATTCAGCGGCCAGCTTGGTCTGCTGGAGGAGTAGAGCTTTCTGGGCAGACGAACTCGACGAAGACCTGGATCTTCTAGATCATCGAGTCCTTGCCTTATCCCTGCACAAGGCTTACGCTATATCCACGATTGCTGGTCGCTCCCCTCGGAATCCGCACCGGTAGATGGTATAGAGCCCGTCCGGTAAGTCGGCATCGAATGTCGTCGGTTGTTATGAGGGCTCCTGCACAGGGCTTTTCGCGCGGCCCAGGCCACTATACCATAGCCCCGTGGAAACTCAAGCGGTGCGGGGAAGCGGGATCCGCGGAGTGGCGTCGGTCAACGTGTCTTTGCCGGTCTTGCCGGCTTGTGGCTCACGCAGGATATAGTAAAATCGGGAGGTTGCGACAATCGGGTACAATAGTGTACCGAACTCAGCTAGTATCTGACCACTTGATCAAGGATGGGAACCATGCTTCACTGCATTGAGGTCTTCTGGCGCGCCCCGGAGCCGGATGGACGGGCGTTGGACGTAACCACGCAGATAAAGCAATCGGGGACCGTAAGAGTGGACTCTGTTGAGGTGAGCAATCTTACGTTCATCCGGGGCGATCTCTCTCGTGCGCAGGTCGAGCGGCTGGCGGATGCCCTGTTGGTCGATCCCATCGTTGAAAGCTCTCGTTGGTGGTCGGGCCCGGGCCCGTCGGCGGTACAGGCCCAGAGACTGACCGAGCAAGGATCAGATCGATGCGTCGAGGTCGGCTATCGAGCCGGTGTCACTGATCCCGTGGCCACCCATGTGCTCCGCCGTGCGCGGAACTTGGACATCAACTCCATCGAGGCCGTTGCCACGGGCACCCGTTACGTCTTCACCGGTCGCCAGCGTGATCTGTCCAGCGACGATCTCCACGAGATCGCGCAGCGAGTCCTCTGCAATGACGTGATCCAGACCTACTCGCTGGGCCCGATGGAGCCGGCCTTCGTACCTCGGGCCGATCCGTCGGACCAGGTCCAGATCGTCGCGATCCGGGAGGTCGATGACGAGGGGTTGGCCCGGATGAGCGTCGACAGGGTCCTTTATCTCTCCCTGGAGGAGATGAAGGTGATCCAGGAGGAGTTCCGTCGCATCGGGCGCGATCCTACGGACGTGGAGCTAGAGACCCTGGCTCAGACTTGGTCGGAGCATTGCCAGCACAAGACCTTCAAGGCCGAAATCGACTTCTCGTGTGAAGGCGGGGTGTCGCGTATCCTGCCCGCCGATTACGACCCGGCCGCAGCGGACGAGGGGAGGATAGACGGTCTACTGCGCACGACCATTCGGGCCGCCACGGAGAGACTCGATCGGGAGTGGGTCCGGTCGGCGTTTGTGGACAACGCCGGCATCGTCGATTTTGATGGGACCTTCGAGGTGTCGTTCAAGGTCGAGACCCACAATCACCCCACCGCGCTGGAACCGTTCGGGGGAGCGAATACCGGTGTCGGTGGCGTGATCCGGGACATCTTGGGGGTCTCCGCGCGGCCCATTGCCAACACCGATGTCCTCTGCTTTGGCGAGCTTGACATCGACCGGCAGGATCTTCCTGAGGGAGTGCTTCACCCCCGGCGCATCGCCCGCGGCGTCGTGGCGGGCATCGAGGATTACGGGAACAAGATGGGCATCCCCACCGTCTCCGGCGCCATCATCTACGACCGAGGCTACACTGCCAACCCGCTGGTCTACTGCGGCTGTGTCGGACTGGCTCGCCAAGGGCAGCACCCGCGACACCCCCGACCGGGCGATCTATGTGTCGCGATTGGCGGGCGCACTGGACGGGATGGGCTGCACGGGGCGACGTTCTCCTCGGCCGAGTTGACCCACGAGACCGGTCAGACCGTGGGTAGCGTGGTGCAGATCGGTGATCCCATCACCGAGAAGAAAGTGATGGAAGCCATTGTCGTGGCGCGTGACGCTGGCCTCTATCACGCCATCACCGACTGTGGGGCTGGCGGTTTCTCCTCGGCAGCCGGGGAGATGGGACGGGACATCGGAGTGGAGGTGGAGCTGAGCACGGTGCCCCTGAAGTACCCGGGCCTGCGCCCCTGGGAGATCTGGCTATCAGAGGCCCAGGAGCGTATGGTGCTGGCCGTTCCCGGCGAGAATTTGTCCCGCTTAGAGGAGATCTGTGACCGGTTTGAGGTCGAGGTATCCGTTATTGGGCGCTTCACCGGTGATGGTCGACTGCGCGTCCGTTACCAGGGCAGGACCGTCGCCGATATGGATATGGAATTCGTGCATGACGGCTGGCCACGGCCCAAGATGCGGGCCGATTGGAAAGCGCCGCTGCTTCCCGATGGGGACGTCCTGGTGCCCGGGGATCTGAGCACCGTCTTGCTGCATCTCCTGGGTGACCCTGACGTGGCCAGCAAGGAATCGGTGATTCGACGTTACGATCACGAGGTTCAGGGAGCCACCTTTGTCAAGCCGTTGGTGGGTGCGCAGGCTGATGGGCCGTCTGATGCGGCGGTTCTGTGCCCGTGGGAGATAGAGGGATGGCGGGGGCTGGCCATTGGTTGCGGGATCAACCCCTATTACGGACAGATAGATCCCTATGCGATGGCGTGGGCGGTAGTGGACGAAGCTGTGCGGAACGTGGTCGCAGTGGGGGGTGATCCCGACCGCATCGCGCTTCTCGACAACTTCTGCTGGGGGAATCCCTCGCTTCCCGACCGCCTGGGGTCTCTCGTCCGCGCAGCCCAGGGGTGTCACGATGCGGCCCTGGCATACGGCACGCCGTTCATCTCCGGCAAGGACAGCCTGAACAACGAATATGTGGATCGTCACGGCGAGAAACGGGCAATCCCGCCTTCGCTGCTCATCTCGTCGCTGGGCGTTGTCCCCGACGTGCGGAAGGCAGTCACCATGGATCTGAAGCGCCCCGGAGACTGGGTCTACGTGGTGGGCCAGACAGGGGCCGAGCTGGGTGGGGGGCTCTTGCACCGGCTGCACGGTGTAGCTGGGGGGAGTGTTCCAATGCCCGTGCCCCACGCCATCGAGATGATGCGCAGCCTCCACAGAGCCATGTTGTCTGGACTGGTGCGGGCCTGTCACGATCTGTCGGAGGGTGGTTTGGCGCTGGCGGCGGCTGAGACGGCCATCGGCGGCCGATTCGGGCTGGCCCTTGACCTGACGGACCTGCCGCGGACCCCGGGAGTGGAAACAGATGTGATGGCCCTGTTCTCCGAGAGCAACTCCCGATTCCTGGCGGAGGTAGCGCCCGAGGCTGCGGCCGCCTTCGAGAAAGCCCTTGTTGGGTGGCCTGTCGCCCGGTTGGGCGCTGTCACTGACGACGGCGTGCTCCGCTTTCGTGGCATCGGCGGGGGAGTCGTGGTAGAATGTCAACTTGACGAGTTGGCGTGGCGGTTTCTCGGAACGGGGCAAGAACCATGAGGCCTGTGAGGCTGGCTCACGGCTGGCCATGGTCCGGCATGCCGGCGCAGTCGGTTGGCGGAGGAGCTGTTGGCGATGACTAGAGCGTTGATTTTGCATGCTGCCGGCACAAATCGTGACCGGGAGGCGGCCTGGGCCGTTGAGAAGGCCGGCGGTGAGCCCGTTATCCTGCACATCAGTGAGCTCCACGAGCGTCCGGCCAGCTTGCACGGCTTCCAGATGCTCGTCCTGCCCGGCGGTTTCTCCTACGGCGATGCGTTGGGAGCAGGGCGTCTGTTGGCCTCCGACCTGCGCTGGCTTTTCGAAGAGGAGATGGCCCGGTTTGTCGATGCCGGGAAGCCTGTGCTGGGCATATGTAATGGCTTCCAGGCACTGCTCAAGAGCGGATGGCTCCCGGGCTTGCCAGTCCATCCGTCAGGCCATCAACTCGATGCCAGGATCCAGGCCACTCTGACGCGCAACGCGTCGAACCGCTTCGAATGTCGCTGGGTATGGATGGCACTGAACCCGGATAGCCCTTGCGTCTTTACCCGCGGTCTCGCGAGGCGCGGAGTCTCGCGCATCGGCTGTCCGGTGGCTCACGGTGAAGGCCGGTTCATCCCCGGCGGTGGTGTGCTGGAACGTCTGCAGGCCAACGATCAGGTCGTGCTCACTTACGACCGTGACGGTGCCGTTGCGGACGGTGTCCCAAGTCGAGGCCCGGCAGGCTATCCTGCCAATCCGAACGGTTCCGTCGCCGATGTCGCTGGCATCTGCAACGGGCAGGGGAATGTGCTGGGGTTGATGCCCCACCCGGAAGATCACATCGTCCCCTGGCAGCATCCCCGCTGGACACGAGGCGAGAGGGAGGAACTGGGCCTGTCCATATTCTCGGAGGGGATCGAATACGCCAGAGGGCTCTAAGGCCCGGCTGGTCGTACTGGCTTAATCTGCAAGGCATATGAAGCACAATGGAGGAGGCTGTGGTTGACAGATCTACGGTGATTCAACATATTCCACACGCCCTGGAAGGGGTGGAGATAGAGTGGCCTCACGAGCACGGGCGGGGAAAGGTGCGCGATATGTTCTCCTTACCCGATGATAGATGGCTGCTGGTGACCACCGATCGGTTGTCGGCATTCGATCGTATCTTGACCTCGATCCCTTTTAAGGGGCAGGTGCTCAACCAGCTCAGCGCTTTCTGGTTCGACGTTACGAGCGACATCATCCCCAATCACCTCCTTGAGGTGCCTGATCCCAACGTCAGCCTGGTGCGGGAGTGTGAGGCTCTCCCCGTTGAGGTGGTGATCCGGGGCTACATAACAGGGGTGACCAAGACGGCCCTCTGGTATCGTTACTCATTGGGGGAGCGTCAGATCTACGGTTACGACTTCCCTGACGGGATGGAGAAGAACGAGAAGCTGCCGTCTCCCATCATCACCCCCACCACCAAGGGGCGAGCAGGCGAGCACGACGAGCGCATCACCTGCGCCGAGGTGGTCGAGCGGGGACTGCTTGACCAGGCGACCTGGGACCAGGTTCAAGCGGCAGCTCTGGAGATATTCCGACGAGGGCAGGAGATCGCCAAACGGGGCGGTCTGATCCTGGTGGACACGAAGTATGAGTTTGGTCGGGCTCCGGACGGGACCCTTATGGTCATCGACGAGGTGCATACCCCAGATAGCAGTCGCTTCTGGATAGCAGATAGCTACGAAGCCCGAAGGGCCGAGGGGATGGAACCGGAGAGCTTTGACAAGGAGCTCCTGCGTCTGTGGTACGCTGAGCGTGGGTATCGGGGAGACGGTGAGCCACCGGCTGCGACGGAGGACCTGGTTGTTCAGGTGAGCCAGCGATACATCGCCCTTCACGAGAAGCTAACCGATCAGGCGTTCGAGCCGGGAGCTTACCCGGCCGAGGAGCGCATCGTGGACGTACTGCGGGGGTTTATCTCCTGAGGCTGGGCTAACCTGGCTCAGACAAGCTTGATTTGATCTATGAGAGAGAGGGTGTCGATGCTGGTTGTCATCATCATGGGATCGCCTAGTGATGCGGAGTTCAGTAAACGTATCACGGACGCGCTGGACGAGTTCGGTATCGCCTGGGAGACGCGCATCGCGTCAGCGCATAAGGTCCCGCGCTACGTTCTCGATCTGTTAGCCGAATATGAAGCCGATTCGTCGCCCAAGGTGTACATCACCGTGGCCGGCCGGAGCAATGCCTTGAGTGGGTTGGTGGATGCGCAGGTGAGCGCGCCGGTGATCGCGTGCCCGCCCTATTCCGACAAGTTCGCTGGCGCCGACCTGTTCTCATCCCTACGCATGCCGTCTGGTGTGGCCCCGGCCGTGGTGCTGGAGCCCGAGAGCGCCGCTCTGTTGGCGGCAAAGATGTTGGGCCTGGTTGAAGCCGACTTGCGCTCTGCGGTGCGGGGCGTGCAGAAACGTCATGCGCAGCGTCTGCTCGATGCCGATGCAGCAGCGCGAGGGTGAGATGATCGCGACTCCGCTCGCGCCCCGCCCCCGGGAGTCTTGTGGGGTGCTCGGGATCTATGCCCCTGACACGAACGTCGCACGGCTGACGTTCTTTGGGCTCTATGCGCTCCAGCATCGCGGACAGGAGAGTGCCGGGATCGCCACCTCCGATGGAAAGCGGGCCTTCCTCCATCGGGGAAACGGCCTGGTGTCGCACGTCTTCAATGAGGATCATCTCCAGATTCTCCAGGGCCATTTGGCCATTGGGCACAACCGTTACTCCACGACGGGCGCATCCAGACTGAGGAACAGCCAGCCTTACCTGCTGGAGACGGCCCTCGGGCCCCTGGGAGTCGCTCACAACGGCAACCTGACGAACGCCGCGGTGCTGCGGCGTGAGCTGCTGTACGGAGGGGTCGGGTTGATCTCCTCGTCTGATACCGAGGTGATCAGCCAGATGCTGGCGGGAGCAGAGGGCGATACCTGGAGGGAGCGCATCGGCGTTCTGATGGAACTCGCGGAGGGAGCCTATTCCCTGGCGATCCTCACGCGGGAGGCCGTCTTCGGCGTCCGGGATCCCTGGGGCTTCCGGCCCCTCTGCGTGGGACATCTGAACGACCAAGCGTGCGCAGCTAAGTCTGGATGGGTGTTGGCCTCGGAGTCGTCCGCCCTGGCGACCATTGGCGCCACCTTCCTTCGCGAGGTGCGGCCGGGGGAGGTGATACGACTGGACCATAACGGCATGACGGCCTGGCAGGGAGTGGAGCCGAAATCTGATCGGTCGCTTTGTGTGTTCGAGTACATCTACTTCGCCCGTCCCGACTCCCTGTTGGAGGGTCGCTCCGTTCATCAGGTGCGCCGCCGTCTGGGCGAGCGCCTGGCGCAGGAGCATCCTGTGGATG
This sequence comes from Thermoflexales bacterium, assembly GCA_007123205.1. Classification (GTDB taxonomy): domain Bacteria; phylum Chloroflexota; class Anaerolineae; order B4-G1; family B4-G1; genus SKLM01. Next base: position 29,266 of record SKLM01000346.1, on the reverse strand, counting down.
CGGATATGGTCATCGGCGTGCCCGATTCAGCGACCGCTCATGCCATTGGCTACGCCAACGAGGCCGGCATCCCCTTCGGCGAAGTGTTGATCAAGAACCGCTACATAGGTCGAACCTTCATCCAGCCCGATGATCGCTTGCGGCGGCGTGGGGTGGCCCTCAAGTTCAATCCGTTGCCCGACTTGGTCGGGAGGGGCAAGCGCATCATTATGGTCGACGACTCCATCGTGCGCGGTACCACCAGCAGGGCCATCGTCGATCTCGTGCGTCAAGCCGGTGCCGCCGAGATCCATATGCGCGTGGCTTCGCCGCCGCTTCGACATCCGTGTTACATGGGGGTCGACATGAGCACCCACGAGGAGTTGATCGCGGCGCGGATGGAGGTCGAGGAGATCGGGTCTCAGATCGGTGCCGACAGCCTGGCGTACCTCTCCGTGCAGGGCCTTCTCGATGCCGTCGGAGCCCACGATGGCGGGCATTGCCTTGCCTGTTTCACTGGACAGTACCCTGTCCCCGCAGTGGCCGCCATTGGGAAGGACATGTTCGAGTCCTGGTAGAGGGATGTGAGGTAGAGGGAGAGACCGAATGCGCGTGATGGTAGTGGGGTCAGGCGGACGCGAGCACGCTCTGGCCTGGAAACTGATGCGAGTGGAACAGGCATCGTATGAAGCGGATGCGACATCGGAAGCGGATGCGACATCGGAAGCAGATGCGACATCGGCCGGTCCCACCAGTTCCGGAACCGAGCGTGCGCAGCTAAGCCTTGGCCCTCCAACGCGGGTCAGCCAACTCTTCGTGACCCCGGGGAACGGTGGTACAGCCGGGATCGCGGAGAACGTTCCCATCGGAGCGGGCGATATCCCGGCGCTGGTCTCATTCGCCCGCGACCGGGAGATCGATTTGACCATCGTGGGGCCGGAGGCTCCCTTGGTTGACGGTGTGGTGGACGCGTTCGACGCGGCGGGCCTGCGTGCGTTTGGTCCGGGGGCTGCTGCCGCTCAACTGGAGGGATCGAAGGCCTTCGCCAAGCGCTTCATGGTGGAGGAGGGGATCCCCACTGCAGTGGGAGCGATCTTCCGCGACCTCGACGCTGCCGCCGCCTATCTCCGACAGCAGGGCCCGCCTGTGGTGATCAAGGCCAGTGGCCTGGCAGCGGGAAAGGGTGTCGCCGTCTGTCCGACGCTGGAAGTCGCCGAGCAAGCCCTCCAGAGGACGATGGGAGACCGAGTTTTTGGACCAGCCGGTGACGTGGTGATTATCGAAGAGTGCTTGATGGGCGAGGAGGCATCCCTCCTCGCCTTCAGCGATGGGACTACACTAGCTCCTATGCCACCCGCTCGGGACTACAAGCGGGCCTACGACGGGGATCGCGGTCCCAACACCGGTGGGATGGGCTGCTACGCCCCGTCTCCCCACCTGTCCCCAGCGTTGGTGGATGAGGTGATGGAGCGGGTTATGCAGCCCACCATAGACGGGCTGAGGCGGCGCGGCATGCCCTATGTGGGCGTCCTCTACGCCGGGCTTATGCTGACCGACCACGGGCCCCAGGTGCTGGAGTTCAACTGCCGCTTTGGCGATCCGGAGGCGCAGGTCATCTTGCCCCTGCTTGAGACCGATCTCGTGGACGTCATCCTCGCCTGCCTGGAGGGCAGGCTCGATGATACAGAGGTGGCGTGGCGCGCCGAGAGCGCTGTGTCTGTGGTTGTGGCATCGGCGGGTTATCCCGGTTCCTACCAGGTGGGCAAGCCCATCGCCGGTGTCCAGGCGGCGGACAGCCTGCCGTCCACCGTAGTGTTTCAGGCCGGGACGGCGGAGGAGGACGGCGCCTTAGTCACTGCGGGCGGTCGTGTCCTGGCCGTGACGGCGACAGGGCCGAACCTGGAGCTGGCGCGAGAGAGGGCCTATCAGGCTACCGAGCGAATACACTTCGAGGGTGCCGAGTATCGCCGTGATATCGCAGCCCCGGATCACCGTGCGGCCTCCCCCCTTGCTGGGGAGCGCGAGCCACGGCCGAGTGCGTACGCTGCCGCCGGGGTGGACATCGATGCGGGAGAGCGTGCCGTTGAGTTGATGAAGGAGGCGGTTCAGAGCACGTACACGTCGTCAGTTCTGACAGGAATTGGAGCTTTCGGGGGACTGTATGCGCTGGACGATCTCCAGCAGGCGCGGGGGCCCGTTCTGGTGTCCTCTACCGATGGCGTCGGCACCAAGACGATGATCGCTGCGGCTATGGGGCGATATGACACGGTGGGCCACGACATAGTCAACCATTGCATCAACGACGTCCTGGTGCAGGGAGCCCGGCCGCTCTTCTTTCTCGACTATATCGCTGCCGATACGCTCCACCCGGAGCGCGTTGCGGCTATCGTGGAAGGATGCGCCGAGGCGTGCCGGGCCGGCGGGTGTGCGCTGATCGGAGGCGAGACGGCGGAGATGCCCGGGGTATACAGGCCGGGGACCTTCGATCTGGTGGGCACGCTGGTTGGCTGGGTGGAGCGGGATCAGATCATCGACGGGCAGAAGGTTGTTCCCAACGACGTCTGTCTGGGGTTGCCCTCCACCGGCCTCCACACCAACGGCTTCTCGCTGGCCCGCCATGTCTTCGGCGAGATGGCCGGGATGGCGTGGGATACGGTGCTGCCCGAGCTGGGTAGCCCCCTGGGCGAGGTCTTGCTGACACCTCACAAGTCGTATCTGGACGACTTCGAGATGCTCTCAGGCGCCGGAGTGGAGGTCAAGGCCATGGCGCACATCACGGGCGGAGGGTTCATCGAGAACCTGCCCCGTGTGCTACCACCAGGAGTTGGAGTCGCACTCGACCGAGCCGCCTGGGACGTGCCCCCGATCTTCCGCTTGATTCAGGAGTTGGGTGGGGTAGATGAGATGGAGATGTATCGCGTCTTCAACATGGGAGTTGGGATGGTCCTCATCGTGTCGGACGATGAGGCTGCTGCGGCCCTGCAGACCCTGGGACAACAGGCCGTGGTCGTGGGCAGAACCTTCCCTTGGGATCGGCACGGGAAGCGCGTTCGCCTCTGAGCGGAAGGGGAGCGAAGGGCCATGACGCGGATCGCTGTGCTAGTCTCCGGTTTCGGTTCGAATCTCCAGGCGATCATCGACGCCGTTGAGGGCGGCAGGCTTCCGGACGTCGAGCTCGCCCTGGTCGTCTCCAACCGGCGAGAAGCCTGCGGCATCAGACGGGCCGTGCGCCACGGTATCCCGGTAATCTACTTCCCCATGGCGCCCTACACCAGGGCGGGTAGGCCGCGCGATGAGTATGATGCCGATCTGGCGGGCCTCTTGGAGAGCTTCGACGTCACCTGGGTGGTGATGGCCGGCTGGATGCACGTCTGGAGCGACGCCTTCCTGACCCGTTTCCCCTCCCGGGTGATCAACTTGCACCCCGCGCTCCCCGGTGAATTCGCCGGAACCGACGCTATCGCACGGGCGTACAGGGCTTTTCAGCGCGACGAGATCGAGCGGACGGGCGTCATGGTCCACCTGGTGCCAGACGAAGCGGTGGATGCCGGCCCTGTGGTGGTCAAAGAGGTCGTTCGGATCCATCCAGAGGAGAGCCTTGAGGAGCTGAAGGAGCGGATTCACACATTGGAGCATCGCCTCTTGGTGCAGGCGCTCCATCAGCTGCTCTGCGAGGAACGGCAACCCGCTCCTGGCTCGTCGCGGTGATCCTTCTCCATACCGATGTCGATGCATGGGACGCTTGTGAGCGGGGGAGTCGAGGCCTATGAATATCGTTCAGCGCGTTGACGATTGGATCACCATCCGGCGCGTGCTTGTCAGTGTCTCCGACAAGACTGGGCTGGACATCCTCATCCCGGGCCTGATCGGGGTCAACCGCGACGTCCAGTTCTACTCCACGGGAGGGACCTTCGCGGCTATCGCGGAGATCCTGGGACCGGAGCGGACCGGCCGACACCTGACAGCAGTGGCGGACTACACGGGGCAGCCGGAGATGCAGGGGGGCCTGGTGAAGACACTGGACTTCAAGATATACCTGGGACTCCTCGCCGAGACGTACAACTCGTCCCACCAGTCCGATCTGGTGCGCACGGGTGCGCTGCCGATCGACATGGTGGTGGTCAACCTCTACCCGTTTCAGGCCACGGTGGCGCGGGCGGATGTGACCGTGGAGGAAGCTCGCGCCAATATCGACATCGGCGGGCCGTGCATGGTGCGGGCGGCTGCCAAGAACTACTTGCGGGTGGCGGTCGTGGTTGAACCGGCGGAGTATCCGGTGCTGCTCGCCACCCTGCAGGCCCACGATGGCAAACTGAATCTGCAGCGGCGCTTCGAGTTAGCCCGCAGGGGCTTTGACCACACGGCAGCGTACGACGGGGCCATCAACGCGTTCCTGGCGGAGCAAGACCCGGCAGCGGCGGTTTCGAGCTACATCGTGGAGTAGGAGTCTACCGGAGATGACCGAGAGCAAGCCTGGGGCGCACTCGAGAGACCTCAAACGTGCCTATCGCACGATCATGGATGATCATTTCCCCACCAGAATGGAGATCACCTTCGTGTTCGAGGACCGGCCCTCGACCCTGGTCTACGAAAAGGTCTCGTGGGTGATCGACGGCGTTCGCAAGGGACTGCGCTACGGCGAGAATCCAGGACAGGAGGCGGCCCTCTACAAGCTGATCAACGGTAACCTAGCCCTGGGGGGAGTGCACACCATCTTGCCCGGGCGTTACCTCGTTTCGGACGCCGATCTGCTCCAGGCCGGCAAGCATCCCGGCAAGATCAACCTGACGGATGCCGATAACGCGCTCAACATTCTTGGCGGAGTCAGCCGCTGTGTGACCGACCGTCCTGCGGTGGCGATCATGAAGCACAACTGTCCGTCGGGAGTGGCGGTGGCCGAGACCCTCGTCGAGGCCTATGTGAAGGCTGATCTGGCCGATCGTCTGGCTGCCTTCGGTGGCTGCGTCGCGCTCAGCCACGCGGTGGACGTGGCCACGGCCGAGGCGATCGCGGAACGGTATGCCGAGGTTGTCGTGGCGCCAGGCTACGACGAGGGTAGCATCGGCATCCTGTCTCGGAGGAAGAACCTGCGTGTCATGCGTATCGACAATATGGAGCGGCTGTCGGAGTTCTCGACCGACCGCTTTGTCGACTTCACCAGTCTGATCGACGGCTCCATCGTGACGCAGTTGTCGTTTATGCCCCAGACCTGCAGCGCGGCGGATCTCAGGCCGGCTGAGGCGACTCAGGAGGGAAGGACGTACCGGATACAGCGACCGCCCGGCGAGCGCGAGGCACAGGACATGGTGTTCGGCTGGATGGTGGGCGCGGGCGTCATATCGAACTCCGTGCTCTACGTCAAAGACCTCGTCACCGTCGGTATCGGTTCCGGCGAACAGGACCGGGTCGGTGCCGCACGGATCGCGCGGGACAAAGCCTACCGCAAACTGGCCGACCGACTGGCCTTTCAAAGGCACGGCGTCGTCTACGATGCCCTCAATGACGAGGCCGAGCGGCGGAGGATCCAGGATCAGGTCGACGAACGTCACGGAGGGCTTTCAGGCGCAGTAATGGTGTCCGATGGGTTCTTCCCCTTTCGGGATGGCGTCGATGTCGGGTTGCGCGAGGGGGTGACCGGCGTGATCCAGCCGGGTGGGTCACTCAACGATCCTGAGGTGATCCAGGCCTGCAACGACGCCGGCGCCACGATGGTCTTCACCGGCGAGAGGAGTTTCAGACATTGAGAGCCCCAGGGCCCAGCAGGCCCCGGCTCTTTGAGGGGGGAAAAGTGAGCTGGCATGAGAAATACGGGCCGAAGGCCCTGACCTTTGACGACGTTCTGCTCAAACCAGCGGAGTCGGCGGTGCTGCCCCGGGATGTCGACGTGAGCACCCGTCTGACGCGGCGGATTAGACTGAACTGTCCCATTGTGAGTGCAGCTATGGACACGGTCACCGAGGTGCGACTGGCGGTCGCAATGGCACGAGAGGGAGGGATTGGTATCCTCCACCGCAATCTGGCCATTGCCGAGCAGGTGGATATGGTGCATACCGTCAAACGTTCGCAGAGCGGCATGATCGTGGATCCCATCACATTGCCGGCCGATCGTCCCATCCGCGAGGCGCTCGATCTTATGGCGCACTACCGCATCTCCGGGATACCGATCACGAAGGAGGATGGGGAGCTGGTCGGCATTCTCACCAACCGCGATCTCCGCTTCGCGGAGGATCTGGAGCGACCGATCCGCGAGTTGATGACCGAGGAGGAGCTGATCACCGTGCCGGTGGGCACGACCCTGGATCAGGCCAAGAGGATCCTCCACCGGCATCGGATCGAGAAGCTGTTGGTGGTGGACGACGATTATGTGCTGCGGGGCTTGATCACCGTGAAGGACATCATGAAGCGGATCGAGCACCCGAACACGTGCGAGGACGAGCTGGGGCGCCTGAGGGTGGGGGCGGCAGTGGGTACGGGCGACGACATGTGGGAGCGCGCCGGAGCCCTGGTCGAGGCAGGAGTCGACGTGCTGACCATCGACGCGGCCCACGGTCATTCCGCAGGCGTCCTGGATGCCTTGAAGCAACTGAAGACCCAGTTTCCGGATACCGACGTCATCGCCGGGAATGTGGCGACGGCCGACGGAGCGCGGGCCCTGATCGAACGGGGTGCCGACGCCGTGAAGGTCGGCGTGGGACCCGGATCGATCTGCACCACTCGCGTTGTGGCCGGGGCCGGCATGCCTCAGATGACGGCGATCACGGAGTGTGCTGCCGCCGCTGAGCCCTACGACATCCCGGTTATCGCCGATGGCGGGATCAAGTACTCGGGCGACATCACCAAGGCCATCGCTGCCGGCGCTGAGAGCGTGATGATCGGCAGCCTCTTCGCCGGGACCGAGGAGAGCCCGGGTGAGATGATCCTCTACGAGGGACGTTCCTTCAAGGCCTACCGGGGAATGGGCTCCGTCGGCGCAATGGCAGATCGCTCGGCAGACAGGTATTTTCAGGCGGGCGCGGACAAGTTGGTGCCAGAGGGGATCGAAGGCATGGTGGCCTACAAGGGCCCCCTGGCCGACATGCTCTTCCAGCTTGTCGGAGGGCTACGCTCCGGTATGGGGTACTGCGGATGCGGGACGATAGACGCCTTAAGGCGTGAGGCGAGATTCGTCCATATCACATCGGCGGGATTGCGGGAGAGTCACCCACACGACGTCGTGATCACGAAGGAAGCGCCCAACTACGAACGCCGCTAGCACCATCGCTGGGCCGGGTGACCAAATGGTCCTGGGCCCGAGCTATGCACGTTCGAACGACGCTAAGTTGCGCACCCACAGGAGGCGGATGCATGGCGGGTGAGACCACCTTGACTCACGAGACGTTCCTTTCCCCCTTCAGTTGGCGGTACGGATCCGACGAGATGCGTGCCATTTGGAGCGAGGAGCACAAGCATCGGCTCTGGCGCCGCGTCTGGGTGGCGCTGGCGACAGCGCAGCTACAGGCCGGGCTAGTGGGGCCGGAGCAAGTGGCCGATCTGGTCGCCCACCAGGATCAGTTGGATCTGGCGCGAATCGCCCAGATCGAGGCCGAGATCCATCACGACGTCATGGCCGGGGTGCATGCTTATGCCGAACAGTGTCCCCTCGCCGGACCCATCATCCACCTGGGCGCTACCAGCGCCGACATCCAGGACAACGCTGATGCTCTCCGCCTCAGGGATGGGCTCGACGTGCTCCTGAAGAAACTGCGGGTGGTACTGGGCGACCTGGCTGATCTCATCGATGGGCGCGCCGCACAGCCGTGCATGGGCTTCACGCACCTGCAGCCGGCCGAGCCGACGACCGTCGGATACCGCCTGTCGATCTACGCCACGGAGCTCCTGGAGGACTACCATCTCCTGGACCGGTTGCGGGATGACATCCGTGGTAAGGGGATCAAGGGCGCGGTCGGGACGGGTGCCTCTTACGTGCAGTTGCTGTCAGGAACCGGGATGACAGCGGCCGAGCTCGAGGATCTGGTGATGGCCGAGCTCGATATGGAGCCGTTTCCCGTCGTGACGCAGATCTACCCTCGGAAGCAGGACTACCAGGTGCTAGCTGCTCTGGCAGGGATGGCGGCCTCGCTCTACCGTTTCGCCTTCGACCTGCGGCTGTTGCAGTCTCCGCCCTTCGGTGAGTGGAGTGAGCCCTTTGGCGCGAAGCAGGTAGGCTCGTCCGCCATGCCCTTCAAGCGCAACCCCATCAACGCGGAGAATATGGGCAGCATGGCTCGCTACGTCGCGGCCATGGTGCGCGTGGCGTGGGACAATGCTGCCCATACCCTGCTCGAGCGCACCCTCGACGACTCGGCCAATCGGCGTGTGATCCTCCCCGGAACGTTCTTGGCCACCGACGAGCTGCTCAGGCGTGCGCATCGCATTCTGCAGGGTCTGCAGATCCACGACGAAGCCATCGCCCGCAACATGGCCACCTACGGCACCTTCGCGGCCACGGAGCGCCTGCTGATGGAATTGGTGCGGCTGGGGGCCGACCGGCAGGCGATGCACGAGGTCATCCGCCAACACTCAATGGCAGCCTGGCAGGCGGTTCAAGCCGGGGACCCGAATCCTCTAGCTGATCGCCTGACGACCGATCCGCAGATCCTCGGTTACCTCTCCAACGGCTCCATCAGGGAGTTGTTGGACGCGGGCCAACACATTGGCGACGCCCCGCTGCGAGCCAGGAAGGTGGCGGACATGGTGCGCAGGTTGGATTGACGCCACGCCCTCTCCGTGGCACAATCTGGGCGGCTATGTTCTTACCGGCCACTCGTCAGGAGTTGCGGCAGCGGGGATGGGATCAACTGGACGTGATCCTGGTGACGGGCGACGCCTACATCGACAGCCCCCACATCGGGATTGCCCTCGTGGGGCATACACTGGCCGATGTGGGATACCGCGTCGGGGTCATTGCTCAACCCGACATCCACAGCCCCGATGACATCACCCGGCTTGGCGAGCCGGCCCTCTTCTGGGGCGTCTCCGGTGGGAGCGTCGACTCGATGGTGGCCAACTACACCGCCCTGAAGAAGCCGCGCCGATCGGATGACTATACGCCCGGCGGACGGAATGACCGGCGCCCCGACCGGGCTGCCATCGTCTACACCAATCTCATCAGACGGTACTACAAGGACACCGTGCCGATTGTCCTGGGAGGTCTGGAGGCCAGTCTTCGACGGGTGGCCCACTACGACTACTGGGACGACGCCATTCGCCGCTCTGTGCTTCTCGACGCCAAAGCCGACTACCTCATCTACGGGATGGCGGAGAAGAGCGTGGTGGCCTTTGCCGATGCCATGCGCTTCGGGACCAGCCCCCGTCATCTCCGGGGGCTGTGCTACGTGGACGACGAGGCGCGCTCAGCCTCCGTGGAGCTGCCTCCCTACGAGGTGGTGCGCGAGGACAAGCGGGCCTTCATCGAGATGTTCCACACGTTCTACCAGAACAACGATCCGCAAAGCGTGCGCAGCCAAGCCGGGGCCCGTGGGCTCACCCAGCGGTACGGGGACCGATACCTGATCCATAACGCCCCAATGCCGTACCTGACCCAGAAGGAATTGGATGGGGTGTACGCCCTCGACTTCGAGCGGGACGCCCACCCCTTTTACCGCAGCCAGGGGAAGATCAAGGCTCTGGAGACCATAGCTTTCGCGCTCAGCACCCATCGCGGCTGCTATGGTGAGTGCACCTTCTGCAGCATCGCGGTCCACGAGGGCCGCACGGTGCGCTGGCGCAGTCCCGAGTCCGTGGAGCGCGAGGCGCGGCAGCTCGTGGAGCACCCCGATTTCAAGGGCTACATCCAGGATGTCGGCGGGCCTACCGCGAACATGTACGGGTTCGAGTGTTCTAAGAAATCGCGGGAGGGGGCTTGCCCCGACCGGCGCTGTCTCTACCCTGACGTCTGCCCGAGCCTACCCGTTGATCACAGCCGCCATCTCGATCTACTCCGGCGGTTGCGACGGTTGCCGGGCGTGAAGAAGGTCTTCGTGTCGTCGGGCCTGCGGTACGACTTGCTGCTGCACGACGAATCTCATGGTGACACGTACCTGGACGAGGTGGTGGCGCATCACGTCTCGGGGCAGATGAAAGTGGCGCCTGAGCATACGGAGGAGCGGGTCCTCCAAGCGATGGGGAAACCGGGTCCGGCGTCCCTGCTGGAGTTCCGCCAACGTTTTCTCGACGCCACGGAACGGGCGCACTTGCCGCAGTATCTCACCTACTACGTGATCGCTGCCCATCCTGGCTGTACGGAGCAGGATATGCGTCGCCTCCGCGGTTTTGCCCTACGCGAGTTAGGGTTGCTCCCGGAGCAGGTACAGATCTTCACCCCCACACCTTCGACGTACGCGACGCTGATGTACTACACCGAGATGGACCCCTTCACGGGCGCGAGGATCTTCGTCGAGAAGAGTTTCAGAGGCAAGAGGATGCATAAGCGCATCGTCACCCCGTCGCAGGGCCGATGACCCGGGAACCGGTCATCCCCGGGTCCCGCTCCTCCGTCTTGCGCAAGGTCGCGATCCTCAACCGGCTGACACTCGGCCGCGATCCGGAGACCGCCTCCGAACACGGGCGGAAGGGTTGTCAGGGATCAGGTTGTTCAGGGTGTCTAAGATGAGACGCCGGTACCATTGACGGCTCTTGTAACGAGGTCTGTGGCCTCGTTCAGGTCGCAACCCTTCGACGCCGCGACCTCGGCTGCCAGCATTCTCATCGCTTGCGCGTAGAGGCGTTCACCTCCGGCGGTCCAACTCCCTCCCTCACTCTCGGAGTAGGCCCATAGATCTCGAGCGGCAGCGGCGATCCTCATCGGCTCGCCACTGTTGACCGCGTCACGGATCTTCGCCTGTCTGGACTTGTAGTTGTCCGGCAGGGATTCGGCTTGCTCTTGCAGCGTTGCGAAGATGATGTCCGGCTCGGAGAGAACCGGTCGGATGTACGGGGAAGTCTCGGGGATTCGAATCGTGTAGGATAGGGCGGTCATCTCCACGACCAGGTAGCGGGTGTCCTTCCTTTCCCATCTGCGCGTCTCAACGTCGACCACCTTTCCCACGCCCCGCGCTCGGTGGAATATCGCTGCCCCTACGTCTATGGATGACATCACAGTCCTCTCTGGTTGTTAAGCTCTGGTTTTCACGCACGCTACCCATAGTGTAACGTGTTTGTTCCATTTAGTCAAGCGAACGACGGCCTCCGCGACGATTCCGCCGCTGGCGACGCAGCACAGCAGCCCAGCCGAGCGGTAACCACGGCTTCTTCACGGGGTGGCATCGATGGCCCACAGATGATCGAGCGGGGGCCGGGGCCAGCAAGGTCGACCCGTCGCCGGCGGTGCAGTGGATCAATGCGCCTACCGCAAGAGCGGCGACAGCATCAGCGCCAGGGTCGCCAGCCCGATGGCGCCAGTCAAGGCCCAGGTGAACGCGTTCTGGAAACGCGAGTTGACCCACTCCTTCATGATCCGTGGATCGTTGGCGATCCTGAGCACCAGGATCAGAAGCACGGGCAGAAGGATCGCGTTCAAAGCCTGGGATAGCCACATCAGTGGGAACAGGGGTATCCCCGGGACAAGAACCACCAGGGCGCTGGCTGCGATGATGACGGTGTAAGGGCCCTGTCGCTACTCCTGATTCAGCTCGTAGACGATGCGCAGTCCATGGAGGGTAAGCCAAGGATCGACGACATCGATGGCGTCCGTCTCGACGGCGATGAGCTCCGCCATACCGCCCGTGGCGACGACGCGGGTGTTGGCTCCCAGCTCCCGTTTGAAGCGCGCCACCATCCCCTCGACCAGTCCTACGTAGCCGAACAGGAGTCCCGATTGCATCGCGTGAGGCGTATTGCGGCCGATGGCCGAAGGCGGGCGGGTCAGCTCCACCCTGGGCAGTTTGGCCGTACGTTCGAACAGAGCCTGTGCCGCGATGCCGATCCCCGGGGCGATGGCCCCACCGAGATAATGGCCCTCGGCTGACACCGCGTCAAACGTAGTGCCCGTCCCAAAGTCGACCACGCACGCAGGTACACCGTAGAGGGCGCGGACTGCGGCGGCGTCGACCACGCGGTCCGCGCCGACCTGTCGCGGGTCGTCGTAGCGGATGGGAACGCCTGTGCGCACCCCCGCATCGACGATGAGGGGAGTCTGCTCCAGGTACTTACGCGACACCTCGGCGAAAGCCTGCGTCAGCGGTGGCACGACACTTGCAATGGCGACGCCACCCACGTCTCCCGCTGCGTACCCGCAGTGACCAAAGAGCTGCACCATGAGGATCCCATACTCGTCGGGCATCTTCTCATGGATAGTGCGGATACGCCAGCGCGGGCCCAGCACATCGCCTTCGTACAGACCGAAGGTGATGTTCGTGTTCCCGATGTCTATGGTCAGTAACATGAATCATCCTCCAGTGCGCGGTGCTGTGTCGGCTGGGCCGCGGTGAGCGCCGCTGGCCCCAGATGCGGGCGAGCCCCGAGGTTCGGGGACCGGTCGACGGTCAGCACCACCAGGACGGTTATGACGACGACGATCGCGGCGACCAGGTCCTCACGCGTGAGGCTGAGCTCCCGCAGGTGTGTGCGGCGCCTGGCTCCGCGGAACCCGCGGGCCTCCATGGCAGTTGCCAGGTCATCGGCGCGGCGAAAGGCGGCGACAAAGATGGGTACGAAGATGGGGACCCAGGCCTTGACTCGCTGCCAGGGCTTCCACGAATGGAAGTCGGCGCCGCGGGCCCGCTGGGCCTTGGTGATCTTGTCCACCTGGTCGACGAGGGTTGGCACGAATCGCAGAGCGATGGTAAGCACCAGAGCCAGCTCGCGGATCGGTACGCCCACACGGGACAGCGGCCTCAGGGAGGCTTCCAGCCCCTGGGCCAGCTGGCCCGGCGAAGTGGTAAACGTCAGAAGAGACGAGATGATCACCAGCAGACAGAGCCTGTAGATCTGGACCGCCCCCCGGACTGTGCCCTCCCAGGTCACGGCCACGCCGCGCCAGGCGAGCAAGGGCTGACCCGGTGTGGTGAAGAAGTAGAAGAAGAACATGAACAACCCGAGCCAGAAGACGGTTCGCAGCGTGCCCAGCAGCGCCCTGAGCGGAGCCGCCGACAATCGGGCGATAGCGACGATTGCAGCCACAAGCAGCAAGCTGCTCATAACTCCGGGCGCGGCGAAGGGGAGCGCCATCAGGACCAGCGCTACCACCATCTTGAGACGGGGGTCGAGTCGGTGCACGGGTGAGTCGACGGGCACGTGCACGCCCGGGAGGAGCAGACTCATGCGGACTCCCGCCGGGTGACATGGCTCCGGGTTCCGGCCTCGAGTGCGCGAGCGATCTCGGCAGCGGCCTCTTCCGGCAAGAACCGGTCGATCCGCACCGACGCTCCTCCGGCTCGGACCTGCTCGAGGAGCAGGACGGACGGAAGGGGATCCAATCCCGATTCGCGAAGGGTCGCAGTACCACTCAGCACATGTCGGACGGGACCGCTGGCGCTGACTCTCCCGCCCCGGAGGACGATCACCCGGTCGACGGTCCTAGCCAGGACGGTGAGGTCGTGCGAGACCACGATCAAGGTAAGGTCCGTCCTGGTGTGCCAGTCCCCGATCTGCGTCAGAAGCTCATCCCGCCCCCGGGGATCCAGTCCCGCCGTGGGCTCGTCGAGGATCAGCACCTCAGGCTGAAGCGCGATGGTGCTGGCCAGGGCCACTCGGCGGGTCTCGCCACCGCTCAGTGTGTACGGAACCCGTTCCATCACGGTGTCCGCATCCAGCCCGACCATCCCCAGGGCCCAGGTTACCCGGGCCTGCAGCTCTTTGCCCTTCAGGCCCGCGTTGCGGGGGCCGAAGGCCACCTCGCGGAAGACCGTGCCCTCGAAGATCTGATCCTCCGGGTACTGAAACCCCATTCCCATCCGCCGTCTCCGATCTCGAGCGGTGGTGTTGTGCCCGTGCGCCGGTACACCATCGAGCAGAACCTGGCCCGCCGTCGGCTTGAGCAATCCGGCCAGGAGCTGCACCAGGGTCGATTTGCCAGAGCCGGTGTGTCCCGCAATACCGACCCGCTCGCCGGTCTCGACGCGGAAATTCACATCGCGCAGGGCTTCCCGCCTCAGCGGCGTGCCGGCGGCGAAGATGTGAGATAAGCTCTCCACCTCGATCAGCAAGGGGTCACCCCGGCCCGTAGCTCGGCCTCCAGCGCCCGTGTCAGCTCCGTCAGGCTCAGTATGCCCGGCGAGACCGGAACCCCGTGCTGGCGCAGTCGACGCGCGATATCGGCCATAGGCGGCAGTTCCAGCCCCAGATCCGCCAGTCGCTCCTCTTGCGCGAAGACCGCCCGGGGATCGCCCTGGAGCACGATCCGTCCCCGGTCCATGGCGAGGATGCGTCGGGCGGCAGTGGCTTCCTCCATCGCCTGCGTGATCAGGACGACCGTCAGCCCCGCCTCGCTGTTGAGCCGGCGAATGGTATCCATCACCTGGTGCCGCCCGCGCGGGTCGAGCATCGACGTGGGCTCGTCGAAGACGATGCAATCAGGGCGGGCGGCCAGCGCGCCGGCGACGGCCAGAAGCTGTTTCTGGCCACCGGACAGCATCTGCGGCGGGGTTGTGCGCTGGTCCCGCAAGCCGACGAGGGCCAGCGCATCGTCGACGCGCTGACGGATCTCGGCCGGGGGAAGCGCCCGGTTCTCGGGTCCGAAGGCGACGTCCTCCTCCACCGTACTGGCTACGATCTGATTCTCGGGGTTCTGGAACACCATCCCCACCCGTCGGCGGATCCGCCATAGATTGGCCGGATCCGCCGTCGACAGGCCGTCAACCCAGACGCTTCCCGAGGTAGGGAGGAGGAGGGCGTTGAAATGGCGGGCCAGAGTCGATTTCCCCGAACCGTTTGGTCCGATCAGGGCGACGAACTCCCCTCGCCCGATGGTCAGGTCCACGGCGCGCACGGCTGCGATCTGCCTGCCGTCCTCCAGTCGAAAGACGTGGTAGAGCCCGCGCGTCTCAATGAAGGGGGCCATAGGGCCTACTCTTCGTGCTCTCTTGCTCCCGCCACACCCTGCCGGGCGACCGAGCGGAGCGCCGCCACCGTCGGTATCGTGACCACGACGGCCAGCAGAGCCTCGATGGGCACGTTCATCGAGAAGACCGGCACGAGGAGGGCTGCCGGCAGGGCTCCGAGCCATATCAGCAGCCCCAAGACGCCAAGGGTATTGGTCAGCGTACCCGCAAGACCCGATGCTCCAGCAGCCAGGGCCGGCCAGCGCCGGAGAGGCCGGTAGACGTAATAGGCGGCCACTCCGATGAGAATCCGTGGCAGGAAAGCGGCCGATAGGGCGACGAGGAGATTGCCGTCGGCGAAGGTGATGAACGTGGCCCCGAAACGATACCAGGAAGATACGGCGAGCACTAGCCCCACCATCGCCCCAACGACGGGCCCCGACAGGATACCGGCGATGATAGCCGGCAGGTGGAGGCTGGTGGCCGCCTCGGTGGGGTTGGGAAGGGGAATCAGCCCCAGCGGTGTGAACGACAGCACGATAGCGAGGGCACCGAAGACGCCGGCCACGGCGAGGTCGTGGGTGCTGAGACGTCTCCTTATGGACGAGTTACGGCGGTCCTTTAGCATGAGCTTCTCCTTGTTGATCTAAACCTGCAATGCGCACTGGCCGGATGGCAGGTGAGCGACAGAGTTGGCAAGGAGAAAGCGAGCGGCGGAGCGTCACACCGCGGGCCGGAGGCCACGTTCCTACCTCAGCCGTCTCGGTCGACCTGGCGATCCAAGCAGCACCGGAAGGTGATAAGGCACGCTGCATTTGGTGTTCTGGCGATCTATCCTCTGCTCGCGGCCCACCGTGGGTCCGCGGCGACTTCATTGTACGCCTGCGGGGCGGAATGTCAAGTAAGGGTTGGAAAAGGGTGCAGAAACCCCGGAACAGGGTCCAAGAACCATCTTGGGCGAGGGTGCGCCGGCCTGCCCCAGCGTTGTTTCGGCACTCGAAAGCCCCCTCCAGGCCCCAGGCTTGCGATTCCTGAGCCCTTGTTCCCCACCCTCGGTTGCGGGCGCGTGGAAATCTCCCTGCCGATGGGGTTCGCGGCCTGTCTAACCAGTAGGAGGATCCGGCCGCACCTACTCATCTCGTCCGGGGGAGAGAGGCCTGGCCCAGCCACGTCGGGCCGTGAGGCTGAGAGGGGGGACGGCCCGCCCCTTGGCCCGTAGGGTGCCGGCACTCGGGTATCGCCGGTGTTGCCCCCGCTATCGGCAGATCAGGGTCGGCCACGGGCTCTCTCGCAGCACGCGATCCACGGCGCTTCCCAGGACGACCTCCACCAGCGGGCTTTTCCCGTAACCGCCCATCAGGATGAAGTCGCACCCCCGCTCCCCGGCCGTGGCCAGAATAGGCTGGGCCACACCCTCGCTCTCGTCGCCGCCCATCTCCACACACTGAGGCTGAACCCCGTGGATTTCGAGGTAGTGACGGGCCTGCGCCAGCGTCTCTGACCCCGAACTGCTGCCCTCATCCACCGTCAGAACGGTGAGCAGCACACCCCAGCGGCTCGCCACATAGGTGGCCACAAACAGCGCCTCCTGGGCCTTGGCCGAACCGTCGTACGCCAGGAGGGCGTGATTCAGGGGAGATGGGCTGCGGGGGACGGTGAGTAGCGGTGTGGGGCATCGCCTGATGACGCTCACCAGTCCGGAGCCGAGCCTCGCCGCCACTTGCGGCCGCGGCGGATGGTCCAAACTGAGGACGACGAGATCCGCCCACCGCGCTCGTTCGCACACGACCCGATCGACAGTGCCAAATCCGAAGACGAGAGTCCCCTTAATCCCGGCTTCGACGCAGCGACGATCGAAGATCTCCCGCACCGCCTGCGTCTCCGCCCGCTCCGCCTGCTCCTCGGAGGGGAGGACGTGTAGACCTTTCAGATCCGCCCCTTCGCGATGGGCTATCACCAGGGCCTGCTCCAGGGCCGACCACCCGCTCTCGTCCCCCCGAACCGCGACGAGAATGCTGGGGAACATCTGACCGCCGCGGCGGGGGGGCTGGCGTTCCTCACGCCACCGCCCCGGCGCCGGGCCCGGCTCGAGCTCGCTGGGCGTCACGGCGTCGAGTGCTTTCCTGCCGATGCGTTCCAACACCCGGTTCGGCTTCCGGCTGAACCGGGCAGCCAGGTCGTCTGCCGCCATGGCAGGCGAGACCTGCCAGCCGAGTTCCTCCTCCAGGACAGCCCGGTGCTCGGATAGCCACAGATAGAGGTCCGTCTCCGTTCGCTCGGGGAAGTCCCGCAGAATCCCCTGCTGGCGCACTAGGCGCACCAGCGGGGAGTAGACTTCGTCATACCAGTGGGCCACCGCTTCCTCGTAGGGGATGTGTTGCTCCTGCTCCAAGCCCCTGAAATGGCGATGCACATCGATGTGCTCCTCCAGGACGGGGTATTTCCCCGCTTCCGTGACCCGCAGGTCCGCATCCGGGCGAATCCGTTGCACACGCGTACGCGCCAAGAACTCTGCATACTCGGCCTTGATGATGAGCTCGTCGGGCTCCACCTCGGGGGAGAGCGGGACCTCGGTCTCCACCTCCGTCACGTAGGCCTGGATGCGATCCGCCCCCATCTGGCGGGCGACGGAGACTCGATGATGACCATCTCGAACGAAGTAGGCCTCGCCGATCTTGTAGACCTCGATCGGGGGTACCCCCTCCATACCGGTCACGGCAACCTCGACGTTGGCCCAACGGTCCCTTGAGCTGGCATGTCTGGGGAGGAAGCTGCGGGTGAAGTCCTTGTAGCGGCCCACGCTGCCGACGATACTATTCAGGGCGATGTCGTCGACCCGCTGGAACGGTCTCCTTCGAGCCCGCAGCTTGTGCCGTACGTCTTCGTAGGATAGCAGCTCCGTTGACCGCCCGGTCAGGTGGCCCACCAGATCTTCCAGCTTTGCCTGAAGGCGGGCGCGGTGGAAATCCTCGACCGCCGAGGCCAGTGTCTGTCCCATCGATCCCATCTCCTTAAACCGCCGGTTCTCGCTCCTGCGCCGGCGCAGGAGCATGGATTTCACCACTGGGACAACCCATCTTCCGTTTCACGCGGCGTATTATAGGCAGGGCGATTGCGGCGTCAAGGGCGAGAGGGCGCTGCGGTCCGCTGGTTAGTTGGTAGCCACAGCTGATCCCGCTGCAGCTAGGGATGCCCGAAATTGGCGATGACGTAGGCGCCCCACCGGGCGGTGGCGACGCCGATGCCGATCTCGGAAAATCGCGGGCTGAGCAAGGTGCGGCGGTGCGGGTCGTTCGGCGGCGTCTCGTCCATCCACATGTCGACCGCCCGTCGCGGCGACGGGGCCTGGGCCCAGCACTCGGCCCACGTGCTCGGCTCGTATCCGGTGCGGAGGATCCGCGTCCTGATGTTAGACCCATCGGAGCCCGTATGGCTGCACCACCCACGCCGAGCACAATCGTCGGCCTGAATCTGGGCGGCCTGCTCCAGCGCCGGATGGTATGTCAGGGGCGCAACGCCGTGCTGGGTCCGGACCTCGTTGATCAGCCGCGCGATCTCGTGGGCCCAGGTGGCGAGCTCGGCCGGAGGAGTGCCGGGCGGCAGGGGTGTATGGACCACGGCTGTCGATTCTGGCAGGTCCGAAGCCGCCGCGGCAGGCTGCGGAGCAGCAGTCTGCGTCGGAGTTGCTGCCTCGGTAACCCTGCCTACGCGCGATGCGGCCGGGCCGGTCAGGGGCAGCACCAGCTGCTGGCCGGGCGTCAGGTAATCGGCATCCTCGAGGCCGTTCACCGCCTGGAGTCGCGCCGGCTCCACGTCGTAGGCCCTGGCGATGGCGATCAACGTCTCGCCGGCGGTTACCTCGTGGAGAACCCAGAAGGCGGAGCTCCCGGTCCACTGGTCGCCCGATGGGATGGAGAGCGTGTCTCCGGCCCGCACCACAGTCGAGCTGCCGATCTGGTTCTCGCGCTGGATGGCGGCCATTGACACGCCGTACTTCCGGGCCAGCCCCAGGAGGGTGTCCCCGACCTGGACCTCGTGGCTGACAATGGTGGGACTCGACGCCTCCGCGACTGCCGCGACTTCCGGCGTCGCCGCTTCGGCAGGCGGCGGAGATGGCTGCGGGTCGTGAGTGGGCACTTGGGTGTCCGCGGCTGGCAAGATCGCTGTCACAGCAGGGACTGTGCGCAGGGCAGCTGGGGTAGCGGGCGCAGGGCGGGCGCACGCAGCGATCCCAGAGATCAGGAGGACCTGGGCGAGCAGCTTCTCGAGCGAGCGCCAGCATGGGAAGCAGCTCCGCATAGGCTTGATCATAAGCGCGATTCTAACCGCGGTCTGGCCAATGTCAAGCGACGGAAGCCTTATGGAACAACCCACCCGGCACCACAAGACCGCTCCTGTCATGCCGAGAACACCCACGGTGCGCGTGGCGCACCGCGAATGGAAGAAACTCCGGACGGAGTCTCCGCTCGTAGTTAGCCACGCAGCGGAGCGGAGTGGCGTCAAGCCGCTGCGGTCCGCTGCCTTGCACTTGCCCAGCGTGTCCAGCTAAGCCGCGTGCCTGGCTCGCGCTAGCGAGCCCTAAGCCACGTGCCTGGCTCGCGCCAGCGACGAGGAATGCCCGTCTCCGGCACCGCCGCAGATCGCACCGACGAGCCCGGTTGCGTGGTAGCGCAGGAAGCCCAGCGGCTGGAGCGGCGAGGGATCTCGCGCGTGCCGGCAGAGAACCGACACCTTCATTCTCCATGGCGGTTCAGAATGCCCGCCTTCGCTTATGTGAGCTTGTCGTACTAGTCTGGGGGCCAGAACGGAGGGCGGTCAGCGAAGGAGGCTGCCTTTCTGGAAGATGAGAAGATGGTATAATGGGTTGACCTGTGCCCAGAAGCGAGTGTCGCTGCACGAGTATCGTCACCCCATCGAGGCCTATTACAGCCGGAAGGAGATAGGAATGAGCCAGCTCAGCCGCGAGATCCACCAGCAACCTCAGGTCCTCACCTGGCTGTTCGACGAACAAGTGTCCCGGGCCGCGGAGATCGCCGAGATCATTCGCGAACGCGACGTCTCCCACGTGGTTGTATCCGCCCGTGGCACCTCTGACAACGCGGCCATCTACGCCAAGCACCTCTTCGGTGCCCTCAATCGGCTGACGGTGTCGCGAGCGCCGTTGTCACTCTTCACTCTCTACCAGACCCCGCCCCGCATGCGGGACGCGTTGGTCCTCGGTATCTCTCAGTCGGGCCAGTCGCCGGACATCGTCTCGGTGGTTGAGGAGGGACGGCGTCAGGGCGCGCTGACGGTAGCGGTGACCAACACGCCGGATTCACCCCTGGGCGACGCAGCAGAACACGTGCTGGCGGTGGGCGCCGGAGAGGAGAAGGCGGTGGCCGCCACTAAGAGCTATACGGCTCAGCTGGGGGCGGTCGCCCTCTTGGCAGTTCATCTGGCGCACGACGAGGAACGACTGGAGATCTTGAGGCGCGTGCCTGCTGCAGTGAAGGAGACCCTTGGGCTGGAGGAGGAGATCGCTGCTGCGGCCCAGCGCTATGCCCATGCCACGCAGTGTGTCGTGTTGGGAAGGGGGTACAACTACGCCACGGCCGTCGAGATGGCCCTCAAAATCAAGGAGCTAACGTACATCGTCGCCCAGCCGTACTCCTCAGCCGACTTCCGCCACGGGCCGGTGGCCATCATCGAGGGTGGGTTCCCCGTCTTCGCCCTCCTTCCAGAAGGGGCGGTGTATGGCGACATGCTGTCGCTGGTGGAGGAGCTGGTAGGTCGTCAGGCGGAGGTCTGCATCATCTCGGACCGGGACGAGGCCCTGGCCATGGCCCGGGTTCCGCTGCGGCTGCCGGCCCCTGTGCCCGAATGGGTGTCCCCGTTGGTGTCCATAATCCCTGGACAGCTGCTCGCTCTCCACATCACCGAGGCCAAGGGGTACGACCCGGACCATCCCCGGGGGCTTACGAAGGTGACGGAGACCCGCTAGGGCCCGATGATACGGGCTATCTTTGACCTCGATGGGACGCTGGCGGAGAAGCCTGGCGCGATACCTGGCATCTCGTGCGGCAGCGGGTTGGCGAACCCGCGAGATTGGACGTATCCACTCTGTGGGGCTCAGTACAGGGAGGGCTGCCGCACCGTTGCCTGACCTGTGCCCAGGGCGACAGTCTAGACGGCATCGAACAACGCCATGACAGATCCTACTAACTCCCTCAGCTTTCTCGGAGGTTCCAGCCTGTACTTGAGCATAGCTTGATAGGGGATGAAGGCGATGATCTCGCGATAGCGCAAACCGAGGGAATATGCCGATGCTGTCAGGTAGCTGAACCTGTTCTTGCCCGGATTGACGTTGACTTCGATATAGCAGATACCGGTGGAGTCGCCCCTGATATCAACTCTGGTCATATCGCGGCAACCAATCTCCTGGACGATTCTTCCAACATCGGACGATATCCTGCTGATGATCTCTGCTGGAAGCTCTGCAGGTGTCTTCAGATAATACTTCTCGTCTTTTATGTCGTGGGTCAAGAACCTAAACTTCCCCTGCGCAGCAGGAACCTGAGACAGATCGATCTCCGCTATTGGCAGGTCGGCTGTTCTCCCATCGTGAGAGATGAGCATTGACGCAGTGAATTCTCTTGCGCCCTTCCCTCCAATGTACCTTTCTACGAGGACAGGCTCGTCGAATTCCAGGTGTACTCGTTCAGCTCTTTCCCTTATTGACTCGAAATCGTCCACACGAACGACAGAAAGCTCATCCATCCCCCTGCTGTTTCCCTGTAGCAACGGCTTCACGATCACATAGCCATCCCAATTACCACTTTGGCAGATCGGTGAGTAGTCCCCGGGGCAAACAACATAGGATTCAGGCGTTGGCAACCCCAGCCTTCTGAAAACCGTTTTCGTTGCCTCTTTGTCGCGGCCGACAGCCTGGGCTTCAGAGCTAGGGCCAGTGTGCATGATCCCGACCCTCTCCAAAATCTCGATAGTGGGCACGTCTTTGCCAGAATCAGCCGGCAAGTGGCTATTGAGCCAGAACACCAGAGGATTCGAGTGCTTCCCCAAGATTTCCCTGAGTCTGAATTCGAGTCCGTCGTCAGCCTTGACGAGCAACACGCCGTTGTCTGTCTCCTCTAGCAGTCCGGCCACGTACTCTACAGTGTCCAGACTGGCCCAGAAAGGGGTGTGATCGGCGGGTGTGTATCCCCAACGTGGATCATAGACCAGAACGACTTTCACCTCGAACTCCTTCTCAGGTCACCCAGGTCCCGACGAAGCCAGTCTCACGTCTTCCGGCACCCGTAAGCCTGTCCGCGGATCGAGGCAGTCGATGAACCCGTTCTGGGTCGGTCCTGTCGTCAGCTTCCGGCAGGCCCGATATGCCGGATGGAAGATGCCGGGAGCAGCGAGGTAGCCTCGTCGCAACGCTTCGATCAACGCTCCCTCATCTGCAAGATCGGGCACCAACCGCCGCAGAGGGCCTCCGTCGACAGCCTGTCGGCGGCGATGTCGAGCCACATCCCTCTCCGGGCCCAGACGGGCGATCCTCCGCAGCAGGAATCGTGCTTCCTCGACCAGCAATGCTCGCCGCTCCACCACGATGGGGTCGCGCAGGTGTCTCCTCAGCTGCGACTCGTGCTGCTTGAAAGCTCGAACACACCGTCTCACCAGCTTCGAGCTGTCCACGATGTCCTCCACCGTCGCCGCGTGGTCGGCCTCGCAGTAGCTCACCACGTGGATGATGTCCGGCGACAACAGCATCTGCAGCAAGGTGGATCTCGCCAGCTGGAACCTGGCGGTATCGAGTTCCGGATCGAAATACCCGACGCCCGTTCGGGTCTGCCTCCACACAGTGGGCCTGTCTCGACCGCGGGGCAGCAGCTCCTTCACCAGTTCCAGGCTTGCGGTCATCTTTGCCAGGTCCGCCAGGTCACCGGTCTCCCGGGGCTTGTTGACCTGCATCTGGAGCACCAGATCGCGCACGCCGGCGTTGAGCATGACAGCCGTGATCAGCCCATAGTCCGCGCAGATGATGGTGTCGTGGGCCCACCGGGATGACCACTGGTTTGGATCGTTCATCTCGACGGGGATGTCCCGTTCGGCCAGCCTTCTCACCGCCGCCAGGTGTTGGCGGATCGATTCTGCGACCGTCATAGGGCCTCGGCCGTCCAACTCGTTGAACCAGTACAGCGGGATAGCTTGATGGGCTCCGGTCAACATGCCCGCCTCGATGCATGTATCGACGAAGCTCGCCAGATCGACGACGTGGGCGTAGGGCTTCACCGAGGGGAAGTTACCCCGTCGCGCTGCCTGGGCCAGCTCCACCAGGTCGTCGAACGTCTTGTAGGGCACGCCACCGTCGTTCTTCCGCCCGACGAACTCCTCCGGCTTGCCGAAGTATCGTTGGGATAGGTCCGAGGAACCCAACGAGATTTCGTCGACCACCCTGGATTCGGCGAGGGCTGCCATCCCCTCGACGGTCGGCTGGATCGACTCGCCAGGGACGCCGAAGTGCGTTCGCAGAACCGGTATATCCGACTCGCGCATGCGTCGCGGCAGGGACTGCATGGCCGCCGCTGAGGGAACGGGTAGCGGAGGTTCGGCCCGGTACGAATCGTCAGCGGTGATCGCCCGGGCCAGCTGATCCAACTCCGCTATGGTGGGAGGATAGACCTCGCCTTCAAGCTCTCGGAGAATGGCGTGTCTGGGCGAATCCGGCACTTCAAAGAACTGCAGCACCCTTGCGGCCCTCTGGAGCAGGTCATCATCCTGCTGTATGGTGGCGACCGCGCACGGAAGACTCCCCTCCCCCTCTTCGACAGCGCGCATTGTGTCGGGCAGGCCCGCGAAGGCGATCTTCCGCGGCGCTCCATCGGCCTCGCGGAGCAGCCCCGTCTCATCGAGAAGCCTCAAGAACCGAGTCAGCAGTCGAAAACCGATCTGGGGGCTGAGCCTGTAGCTCAAGCCGATATAGCTCGGATCCTCCCGGTGAATCCACTCCAGAATCTCCCGATCCGGTGTTCCCGGCGGAACGATGTGTACGGCGACCCCCGCTCTTCGGGCCAGCCGCGCGGCTCTGTACAGCCCCTGGGTATGGGGGTCGTCTCCCAACGTGGCCAGCATACAGCGCCTGCTCACGCTACGCCCCCAGTCTACCCTGTAGACACCGCTTCAGGTATTCGGTATCGAACGGCTCCAGGTTCCTGCCAATCCTCCGTCCATCCCTTCCCGTCACCTCTCGGTACAGATCGATGATCTGCGTGATGGGCTCATGTGGGATGCTTAGCCTGTCAGCGAGGCTCTCGAGAGGAACCAGGCCCGTGGGAACGTCCTCGTGGATGTATCGTTCCTGGGGATACGATCTCCTCCGGTACGTGGACGTTCTTCCGATGGCGTCGCCCAGCGATTCGCCTGGAATTCTTGCGACCCCATAGGTGTAGGCCAACCAGTGTTGTGCCGAGACAACTGAGTCGTGTATGGGCTGGAGGCACTTCGCCCGCAAGTGCTTTAGCTCCGGAGTGTCCGCCGAGTCTTCTGCTGACATCGGCACCGTCTTCAGGATGGCTGCCCACTCCTCCTCTCTGGGATCATCCGCCAGCCCAAAGACGGAGATGCCAAGCGCACGTGCGATCTGCAGTCGGATCTGGTCGATCTCCCCTAAGACCCTGGCCACGCGGGAGTTTCCGGCGATACCCTCAACGTAGAAAGGGAAGACGGTGTTCTTTGCTGCCGCCGCCAGGATGCCATCATAGTTCAGCAGGTAAGTGGCCGGGTGGAACACTGCCCCGATGTTGCCCAGTGAAGTCGTGGCAGGAATCCGGCTGGTGAGCAACTGGGGGAACATCCGCTTCAACGCGGCCAGGGGTTCCCGGGGAACCTCTCCCTCCACCGACCCGATCCAGCTGTTCTTCCTTCGTTTGATATAGGTTGAGCCGGGGGAGGTGGATTTGCATGAGTAAGGGCAGGTCTGGAAACATACGACCGGATAGTGCTCTCCGAGGATCCGCCATAGGTAGGGCGTCGCCAGAGTCCTTGAGGGCGAGAGGACGAGCACGACACGGCGCTCCTCCAGCAGGCCTGCCTCTTTCAGCCGCCCGGCGCTATCCTCCTGGTAATGGGACGGATGAGCGAGGATGATGATATCGGACCCATCGACCAGTCTCTTGAGATCATGTCCAACCTCGGCCTGCCCCAGAGGAAGGAATCTCGAGGTTTCCTCCCCGCGACCGGCCGGCCTCTGCAGGTAGATCCCGCCTTGCTCGACGAGCGTCTCCACTGTCTCCATGCCATGCTGGGACGGGCGCGCGTATCCGTACACGTCGAGACCCATCAAGAGGCAGTCCGCCAGGAAAGCGTGACCCGACTGCGTGCTCACACCGTAAAGGCCAACTCTTGCCAACACTGTCCTCCTTTCCTGGTAGAAGAGGTGCGGACCCCGGGCTCGGACGCCCCAATCATTGCCGCTGGGGCAAAGGGCAACCTTGCCCCTGACTATTGGTACAGCATAGGGTGACTGAGAGGCAGCCACTGCTCCAATCGGACCTGCACCACATACGCCAGGGGCGAAGACGCCTGGCAGGTCTGCAGTCTGTCTACGGAGATTGTGTCGTGAACGTCCCAGAGATGGGTCGGAGACCCGATTCTTGGCGTCCAACAAGTAGAACGGCGCTTACTACGGGTACTGTCGCGTGGCCAAAGTGATCTGCCGGGAACCAGGAAGATCGTTGCGGATCCTCCTCCCGCAGGGGCGGGCCAGACGTCCCAACTGGAGATTGGCCGGGGTACAACGAATGCTGTACGACCGTATTATACTACATAGACGCTATTCTGTCAATCGGCGGACCACCCACCGCACAGCCGGGGTGGGGAGGCGTAAGCCGCACCGGGAGCCGCGCAAACCCGGCCTCTGCCGTCACAGCCGCTTCTTGATCACCCGCTCGTAGGCGGGGAAGTAGTCGCTGATGACGGTGAGACCGAACCCGCGCAGGATCGATTCCTTCGGTTCCCGCGCCAGCAGAGAGCGGAATGACTCCTGCACCAGCTCCTCGGGGGTTGCCTGCCCCTCCGTGAGCTGTTCGTAGAAGGTGACACTCTTCTTGTGCAGTGCAGCGTGAATTCAAGACCACTCAGGGCAAGGGGTGACTCTCGAGCTGGAGTCGAGCGGCCTGAGGAAGAGGATCTCAAGGAACCCATCCTCATCCAAGTCCGGAGTAAGCCTCCAATCGAGCACTGAGTCCTCGGCCCGCTGGACGCATTCACCTACGGTGCTGTGGGAGATGGAGCAGCTTCGGGCAATCGCCCGGTTCGACCGTCCACAGGCCCACTTCAGACGGAGAACTCCTCCGATCTTGCGCACGGTTAACCCTTCTGGGGCCTTCTCTCCCTCCTTTGTTTTTTTGACGCAAAGGATGCCAAAACTACGCAAGATTGACGAGCGTCGCTCCCTGTGCGCTCTGCCTTCCTTCAGGATTCCGAGGGTGCCGTCCACCGAATCCGAACCGTGTCGTCCACCGATTCCGATGTGTTTGGAAACGTGGTCGGTGTGCCGCCGGTACAGGTGGACGGAATGGCTCGGAATGAGTGGACCGAATCCATCGGAATCGATGGTCGGAATGGCCCGGATTATACTGTCAGGAGTCGTTTGGCGTCGGCTTCCCCTCCTTCAACGAAGCAACCGCAGAGATAGTTGCTCCTTTAAGGTCATCACTATGCCTCTACAACATCGTTACTTGAAAATGACAGAACTCTGATCGCCTGCCCTTGACTCCAGGGGACATCATAATATAATGTACCCTGGGTCAGACGCGGCTTCCTTGCAGCCGGGCCAGGCTGCCAGTCCCGGGGAGGTGCACTATGTCCAGCCGTTCGGCCTCTCCACACGCACCACCCAGGCCCGAGAACCTTGAGGTCTACCTGCTCGGTCCGCCTCGCTTGGTCTCTGGGCGGGCCATTCTGACCGCGCCTCGACGCCAGGTTCGCGCTCTGCTCTACTACCTCGCGGCACAATCGGAGCTCAGCCCGCGTGAACGGATCTGCTTCCTCTTCTGGCCCGACCTCCGCGAGTCCGAGGCCCGCCGCAATCTCACCGGTCTCCTGACTCACTTGAGGCGTGCCCTCCCCGACCCAACTTCGCTCCTGACCTCGCGCGACTGCATCGGCCTCGATCCCGACTGCTTCACCAGCGATCTCACGTCCTTTATCTCGCTATCCCAACCCGAGGGCGGAATCGAAGACCTTCGTGAGGCCTCCGCTCTGTACCGTGGACCCTTCCTGAACGGTTTCTCTCTCCCCCGGAGCCCCGAGTTCGAGGCATGGGTCCTCCAGGAACAGCGTGAATTGGAGCGTCTCTATCTCGGTTTGCTGTCAGCCCTGGTCGAGAAGCATGCCGCCCGGCACGAGTACGACGTCGCCATCACCTGTGCCCACCGCTATCTCGCCACCGACGAGCTGGCCGAGGGTGTTCATCGCCGCTTGATCGCGCTTTACGCCGCAGCCGGGAATCGCAGCGCCGCGTTTCACCAGTTTGAGCGCTGCACCGCTGTCCTGGAACGCGAGCTCGGTGTCCGCCCTCTGCCGGAGACCCGCGCGGTCTATGAGAGCGCGCTGAAGAACCGCCAGCCCACTCCGGCACCGGCGGACCGCGACCTTTCCTGGTCCACTCTGCCTGGCCTGGACGTGCCCCTGGTAGGACGCGACGCCGTTTGCAGCGAGCTTAGAAAGGCTCTCTCGCACGCGCTGGAGGGTCGCAGTGGGGTGGTTCTGCTCTCGGGCGAGCCCGGCATCGGCAAGTCCCGCCTCGTGGAGGAATTCGCCACCGAGTCCAGAGAGAGGGTACTCGTCCTGGTCGCGACCGCCCGGTTGTGGGAGCAGCCGTTCCCCTACCGGACCGTGGTCTCGGCCTTCCGCTGCCTGCCCTGCTGGGATATCCTCACGACGACCACCGAACCCATCTGGCTGGCTGAGGCCGCGCGCCTACTCCCCGAGCTGCGCGAGATGTGGCCTGACCTTCCCCCGCCCCTGTCAGTGGAACCGGATGAGGCGCGCACCCGCCTTCAGGAGGCTCTATGTCAACTGACATTTGCCATTGCCAACGCAGACCGGCCCCTTCTCCTCTGCCTCGACGATCTCCACTGGGCCGACAGCGCCACTCTCGACTGGCTCGTTTGCCTCGCTCGTCGTATGACCGACCGCCCTGAGGTCGACGCGCCCACAGGACGTCACCCCATCTTGATCCTGGGCACGTATCGTACCATCGAGCAGGAAGCTGTCGATAACCTCCGCCGCAATCTGGTCCGTCTCGGTGTCCTCTCCGAGCTCCGCCTGACCGGCCTGGAGTGCCAACCGATCCTCGAAATCATCCATCACCTGACCGGCCCCCGCCCGGGGGACGCCGCTCTCTCTCAGCGCCTCCACGCTGCTACGGGCGGCAACCCTTTCTTCCTTCTCGAGACGCTCCGCGCGCTCCTGGAAGCCGGGGAGCTGCACGAGGATCTCAGCGGCCTCGACGAGGCCCCGCTACCCGACAGCGTCCGGCAGGTTGTCCAGGCCCGCCTCCGGCGGCTCAGTCCCCAGGCCCGGCAAGTGCTGGAGGCCGGTGCCGTCCTTGGTCAGTCATTCGACTTCGATCTGGTGCGGCGCACAGCAGGCCGGGGCGAACTCGAGACTGTTGAGGCTCTCGATGAGGCAGTGGCGCGCCAGCTCGTCGCGGAGCACCCACCCGCCTACCGATTCGAACACGGACTGATCCGGCGGGCCGTGGAGGAGGCACTCGGTCCCGTGCGTCGCCGCGTGCTCCATCGCCGTGCTGCGCGCGCCCTGGAACGAGTTCATCCGCAGCCCGCTGCCCAGGTCGCACGACACCTTGACCTCAGTAGTCAGGAGGCGAAAGCGCTCCGCTACTACCGCCAGGCCGCGCAGCAAGCCAACGAACTCTTCGCCTGGGAGGAGGCCGAGGCGATCCATAGCCGCATGCTTGAGCTATTGGAACAGCTCGATCCCGACCGTTCCCGGGACGAATACCTGGCTCTCCGCGGTGAGATCTTGATCAGCCGTGCTCACGTGCGCTTCCTCCAGGGACGGCTGGAGGACCGGGACGCGGACCTGGGGGCGCTCGCTGCCCTCGCCCGGTCCACCGACAAAGACACTCTCCGGTTGCTGGCCGTCATGCATCGCGTGCGCTACCTTAACTCGGGGGGCCACTATGAGGACGCCATCTCCGAGGCGGAGGAAGGCCTGGCGCTGGCGCGATGGCTTCACGAAGCAACAGCGCAGTC
>SKLM01000275.1 GCA_007123205.1 Thermoflexales bacterium | reverse complement strand
GGCGCGTACACTTGTGACTCATATCCCCATTCGCGGAAAAGAGCCCGCATGCGACACATCTGACTACCAATGGCGTCTCCAGATGAGAAGCCAGGCGCCATCTGGTGGATAGCCCTAACCGACTGCAACCAAGTCCTCCCCTGTCCACAGGGAAACGGCTCGACGGAAGCGCCCGAGCACCGCGTCGTGACTGTACCTCCGCTTCACGTATGCTCGACCTAGCTCAGCCATGTGCTTGCGCTCGCCGGGATGGCTCAGAAACCAATCCAGGACCCCGGCGAACTCGGAGAAACAAGCATAGTACAGCCCTCCGTTGCTCCGCTGCACGTGAGTCCGGGTGACATTGCAGCCAGAGTGAACCAAAACCGGCACCCCAGCGAGCCACGACTCCATGATGACGATGGAGAAGCTCTCCTTCAAGGATGGCTGCACCACGACCGTCGCTGCCGCGTAGACGTCCTGCTTGCGCTCTTCGCTCTGAAATCCGATGACCTCAACATCAGGGTGCGCCGCTATCGAGAGATCACCCTTGCCCATGAGCACCAGTTTGAGTGGACCAGGTCGGTCTTCCTTGTACGCCACAAAGAAGTCCACCAACTCAAGGACGTTCTTTGTGAAATCAAGGCGCCCTGCGTAAAGCAGAAACGGTTCGTTGATACCAGATCTCTCACCGAAACGGGTGGCATCAGACTCGACCTCATTGATCGTGCCCCCCACTACGTAGGGCCGAGCCACCGGGATTCCGAGCTGGTCCCGGGCAAGAGCCAACTCGGCTTCGCTGTTGAACATAACGCCTCGAGAGGAAGCCAGCATGATCCGCGTCTGCAGGAAGCGGGCGAACGGCTCGTCGTGAAGACAGGGCCATATGACGGACCGCTCCGGCCATATGCTCGCCCCATAAAAGGTGATTCCATACAGATATGGAATGAAGAGGAGGATGTCGAACTCTCTGCCGTGCTGGATGATGTGAGCATATAGCTGCGGGCTATGCACGTTGTTGTCTATCCAGGCATATTCGTCCTCCACCGTCGTCGGTTCGCAGCTGATGAACCTGGCAGTCAACTCGTGAAACAGCCCTGGGTCGCGAAAGCGCCGGTCAACCGGAAACCGGTGGATCGATACCCCTTTCAACTGCTGCGGGCCCCGCGGGTAGACATTGCCGCCCTCCCCGAGATTGTCCGTGCAGGTGGTCCAGACCTCGACTTCAAACTCCGGTGCCGGGAGCTGCTCGGCCAACTGCCGAGCGAATGTTTCCGCGCCCCCAACAATCTCAGGGCCATAGCGCGGCACGACGATCGCCAGCTTCATCCGCCGTCTGTCTCCGCTTGTGCAGTCAGGCGCGTCACTTCACTGCGCAGAGCTTCCATATCATCCTGGAGCGTCTTGAGCTGTTCGACGTAAGGTTCACGCTCCAATGCCTGCATCAACTCCGTCAGCACGCGTGCCACCTGCATGTTGTGGTGACTCTGCTGGGTTGCCAATTTGTTGACGTAGAAGACCACTAACTGGTGAAGTGCTCTGCGGAGTCGACGACTGAAGGAAGAGATGATGGGCACACCACCCTCGTCCGAGACCGATACGCTCACCCCCACCCGCGAGGCGGAGAGGCTCAGTTGACGCAGGCTCCGGTGAAGCTCTGGGTCAAAACGCCCCCGGTACTGGCCTCCAGCGAGGCCGGTCAGGTCGACACTGCACGCTTCGGCCTCCTCGCGACGAGAACGCAGGTTCTCGCGGATCTGCTTCATGATTGCGTCGACATCAACTCCCGGGGTCTCGATCTCGATGGTTGTCTCGTTTTCGGTGTCGCCCATATATCCCTCATCCCCCCTCGCTGGGTTCCATCCGCCGTCAGCTTTGGGCTGCAACTCTCTGGAGCCGCTGGATCACCCTGCGTGCCATCGACTGGCGACCGTACAAG
Source organism: Thermoflexales bacterium (assembly GCA_007123205.1). GTDB lineage: Bacteria > Chloroflexota > Anaerolineae > B4-G1 > B4-G1 > SKLM01. The sequence continues at coordinate 1,976 of SKLM01000275.1, read as the reverse complement.
CGTTGAATGTCGTTGGCGGCGCGCCGGCCTTTCTGCTTGGCTTCATCGTAGTTCTCGAAGATTTCACGCATCTGCACTGCAGCATGACCCAGGTCTGGCTCAGCCCAGAATTGTCCCTTCTCGTATGGGGGATAGCTCTGCTTCAGATCCACCAGGGAATAGGCCACCGGGTAGCTGTTGGCGACGGTCATGAAGTCAGTATTGCCGCCATAGTCGGTGGCAATCACAGGCTTGCCAAGGCACATCGCTTCCGCAATCGTCATCCCGAAACCCTCCGAGCGGTGCAACGAGACGTAGACATCACAACTTGCGAAGAGAGCATCGAGCTTCACGCGATCCAAATAGCCGTCGATCAAGAGTCCACCTACCGCGGACACCGCCGCCTGCAACCGTGTTCTGTGTTCCGGGTAATCCTCCAGTTTGGTCACCTTGATGACCAGTTGAGTCTGCCCAAAATCCGGACCGAATGCGCGACGATAGGCCTCAATCACACCATAGGGGTTCTTGCGCTGAACGACACTGAGCATGTCGAAGACACAGAGATAGACCAGCCTGTTCTCCGCCAAGCCAAGATCCGCCCGGGTGATCTCAAGAACGGATCTGAGATCTATGCCGACGCCCATGATCACCACGGGTATCGGCGCCACGTGGGCTAGAGTGTTCTGCACAAATCGGCTGCCCACCCAGATCTCATCCAGAATCGAGAACCGGTCCATCCACGCTTCGGGAAATCGCTCCAGCTCCCAGAACCAGCAAGCGATGTTGTACTTACCTCGGAAGAAGCTCGGGCCCAGCTCTTGGTAGACGTTGGTCATCTGGTCGGCGTTTACATAGAAGAGGTTAATGCCGTACGGGTGACCTTCCGGCAGGTGCAGTACCGAACGGTCTGCCTGACGGGCGTGACTGCTGCTAACCATGGTCCAGGCCAGGGGGAAGCTCTCGTCCGATAGCGCCCGCATTGTGGCGCGTGCGCTCTCCCCAACACCTGTCTCATCCGACAGATATCCGATGACGTTGACACCGACCTGTTCAGATGTGGTTGACACGCTCCGGGGCGAACCTCTCTCCATCTGCGGTGACTGGGCCGGGTTGTGACCTGATCCCCGCTGCACGAAAGCGTCGCGAATCCGACCAACCAAGGTTTCCCCCAACAGGGTCTCCAGACGCTGACCCACCCCAATGCGAAAGAGCCAACGGGTGAACACCTGATAGGCACGAGTCTTCGCACCCACGTCGGTGTCTAGGGAGGCTCTTATCGCTGCGACGAAGTAGGGATCGAACTGGTACGTCTCCTCCACGGAGGTGACATACCAGCGTGCATAGGCCACGCGGTCACACCCAAGCACATCCGGAAAACGGGCTTGAAGCCCCTCCTGTTGTTGATGGACCGCTAGCGCCAGGCGCGTGATCAAGGGCTTCTTCTCATCGACTGGTTCATCCAACCATTCGAGAATCGCAGAGGAGAAATCTGGCCTAGCGGTGTCGACGCACGGCTCCCAAGTCGGATCCTCAGTCTCGAAGCTGCGCCATAGATGGCGGGCTGCGTCGGGAATCACTACCTCCCCGGTCGACAGCGTGGAGTAGGCGTTGGGCCAGGTCTTGACTCTGTCATAGCCATTGGCTAGCAGACGTTGCCCGTATGCGTCAAACAGGGAGCGCAGATGAGGCAGGTCATCAAAGTCGTAGCGATTCTGAAACTTCGACAGTTGGTCCGGGCAGTCAGGAGAATAGCCGCTAAAGTGGAAGAAGCGGAGCGGCTTCCCATTGACCGTCCACCGGTCACCCTCCCGGGTAACCTCCCGATGGTACAGATTCCAGTACGCAACGTTGCAGCCAGGATCCCGGTTGACATGGACGCCGGGAAAACGCCCGGGTACCAAGTCCACCCAGCGCTGGTCGACAAAGAACCCTCGGTCGTGGTCCACCACGCAGTACTTGGTCAGTCTTGACGCCCACCAGTCGAGGAACTCCAGGCT
>SKLM01000244.1 GCA_007123205.1 Thermoflexales bacterium | reverse complement strand
CCATGGCGCCCACCACCCCGGCGCCAATCACGATCACGTCGTAGTGCTCTGCCATGGGTACCTTTCTCTTTCGCTATGATAGCATCGAGCCAGTAGGGGGCCCGTCGTGCATCCGCCCAGCGCCGGTTGGTGTGGATGAGGAATCTGCGTTCTGTAGTCATACGTGCCCATCTGAGCAGCGGCACCAGGGCCGTGGGCTGGATGGCAGTATTGCAGGGCAGGGTATGGTACCATAGCGGGCAGAACCGGACAATCCCGGTGCCCGCCCGGGCCAGGCTGCCCGGACCGCGCGTTGCTTCTGCCGTCCCCGGGGCGGCGCTGATTGCGGCCATCTCCGTGCGGAGGCCTACCGTCCGTGAGACGGCGCGAGATGCCCCCGCGCGACGAGGTGCGAGCGCTACGCTGGAGCCCTCAGGCGCAGCGAGTTGGGCAGACTGAGCTCTGAGATCGACCGACGCTGACAGTCCGACAAGACCGCTGTCGGGCTCGTCTCGGAGCAGAGACGCTAGGATCCGCGGGAGGACCGTCATCGATGCCAGTCTTGACGTCGCCGACATTCGCCCGGGTGCGCGGGGGCGGGTCTGTGACCCGTCCGCTGCCACCGGCAGCCCCCAGCCACCGGTAGCCCCCCAGCCGCCCCGCTTCTCCGCCTTTAAGCCGTCCACCACTCAGAACGGAAGAGACACCCGATGGAGTCTCTGTTCGTAGTCAGCCACGCAGCGTAGCGCAGTGGCTCCGGGCCGCTGCTGTCGCCGCCCCCTTGGTGGTGAACTGAACTCTGCTTGACGAGGCAGCGCAGCGACTGACCCGCCGCGGCCCCTCCTGCGATCCTTGTCTACCGACCGCCACCTTGGTATAATTGGTCAATGCGTACGAGTTGTACAAAGTGTGTATGCTAAACGATGGAGGCCGGTATGCCCAAGACGATCTCTTCATCCGAGCTGCGAGCCCAGATCAAGCGCGTCTTGAACGAGGTGCGCTACGGCCGGGCCGAGTAGGTCGTCGAGAGATTCGGGGAGCCTGCGGCTGCCATTGTCAGCGTGGAGGATCTGCGGCTGCTCCAGGCGGTCAAGGCGCGGCAGGCCAGGACGAGGCTGCGGGAGACGCTCGCTGGTATTCGCAGGCGCGGGGACGCGGTGGACGCCGAGGAATTGGACGCTCTGGTCGCGGAGGCGCGATCCGAGTTCTACGAACTGAGACGCCCGACCTCCGATGCCTGAGCATCGGCTTCACCACGGGTCCGATCTGGATGAGCCAGGCCTGGTACGGGCCGTCCTGGACACCGATGTGTTCGTCAGCGGCCTCATCGGCGTTGAAGGTCCGCCGCGGCAGATTATCGATGCCTGGCTCGACGGTCAGTTTACTCTCGTGACCTCGCTCTATCTGGTGGAGGAGCTGACCCACGTGCTGGATGATGGTCGTATCGCCCAGCGCATCCGTCTGGAACCCGCAGAGGTGGATATGGTCCTGGCCGCACTCCTCTCCGAATCGGATATCGTTCCCGGCGAGCTGGACTTGCTCGGGGTGACGCGCGATCCCAAGGACGATCAGGTGGTCGCCTGCGCTGTGGCGGGCCGGGCAGCTTACATCGTGAGCGGCGATGATGATCTGCTGGCGTTGGAAACGCTCGCGGGCACGCGCGTTGTCACGCCGCGACAGTTCCTGGGGGTTCTGCGATAGGACGTAGCCGATCGCTGACCCCGCTTGGAAGGCGGCGGACGATGATCGTGGCGGGATCTCATTGGGCCGCCCTCTGATTGCAGGCTATAGGTTGAAGGTTGCATGTTCAAGGTTAGAGTGGCGGACGGCAGTACGCTTGAGCGTGGGAGCGTTGAAACGTTGGCGCCTTGGGACGTTGGAACATTCAAACGTTCAAACGTTTGAACGTCTGAACGTTGACCCGCTTTCACGCTCGAGGGTTTCACTGTCCCCCGCTGCTCTCCCTGTCTCCCTGTCCCCTCGTCTGCCGTGCATCTTCGCGTCCTAGCGCCTTGGCGTTCTTGCGTTGAGCCCGCTCGCCTCTCTCCAGCGTAGGCCCCTGCTGGCGAGTGGACACACGCTCTACCTCTGAGTACAATTCCTGGTCACGCTCTATCAGGCGCTCCTGAGGAGGTGCTAGTGCTCAACGCTTACAGTCAGCTGGTGCGGCACCTGGGGTGTGTCGGGGCTGGGTGAGCGGCGGGATAGGTCGGGTCGCAGGTTGCGGGTTGCAGGTTGCAAGTTGCACGTTGCAGGTTGAACCGTTGAGCTTGGCTGTCGTGTGCCGGCTCAGATGTCGGCGGCGCAGATACGCGATGATATTTGATTGGGACGCAGATTGGCGCTGCAGGCGCTCGGCAGATTTCCGCAGATGATCGCCGATGGGTGGGAGGTGGGGCGAGGGAGTTGGGGAGCAGGGAGCCGGGGAGCGGACCTGGTGCCGTGCACTTCAAGGGCGGCGGCTTGGCTTCGCACGCGGCTTCGCCTCGTACGCTTGGTAATGGCGAGGGGCTGGGGGCGCGGGGAGCGGAGGACAGGGTGATGGCATGTGGGACCGGATGAGAGACGAGCGCTGGGTGGCGATCGCGGCGGTGGTGGTGGTGATGGTGGTGTTCGGGACCACGTTTGTGGCCATCAAGATCGCGCTGACGGAGATGGGCCCGTTCACCCTGGCCTTCGCCCGCTTTCTCATCGCGCTGGTCCCCTTTCTCCCTTTTCTCCTGCGGCGGGACGCCGGGGTACGAACCTGGCAGCTGGGGGCCATGGGGTTTCTGGGGGTGACGCTGTTCTTCTCGCTCCAGAACTGGGCCCTGGTCTACACCACGGCCGCCAACGCGGCCATCATCCTGTCGGCCATCCCGGCGCTGACCGCCGTCTTCGGTCATCTGGCGCTGGGAGAGAGCCTGGAGCTGTCGAGAGGGCTGGGGATCCTCCTGTCGATGACCGGTGTGGGGGTGGTGGTGCTCGGGGGCCCGTCGGGCACAGCGGAGCTCGAGGGGGCCGGGGGCCGGGCGCTGCTCGGGAATCTGCTGGTGCTGGGGGCGGCGGCGTCCTGGGCCCTCTACACGGTGTTGGGACGCCGGGTGGTGGGCCGGCTGTCGCCGGCCGCCAGCACGGCTCACACGATGGCCTGGGGTGTGCTGTTCCTGCTGCCCTTCGCCCTGGGGGAGATGGTCGTCGGGGGCGTGTCGTGGCCCACGCTCCAGGGCTGGGCCGCGCTGTTGTTCCTGGCGCTGATCGCTTCGGGGCTGGCCTTCTTCCTCTATCTCTTCTCCCTAACCCGGCTGGAGGCCGGTGAGGCGTCCTTGTACGTCAACCTGGCGCCGGTGGTGAGCCTGGTGGCCGCCTATCTGGTTTTGGCAGAGCCCATCACGTGGCTGCAGCTGTTGGGGACCGGACTGGTGCTATTGGGAGTGTATCTGACGGAGCGGGCGGGGCGGGACTAGATCGTTGATCCACAGATGGCGCTTCAGGCGCCTGGCAGATTACGCAGATTGGGTAGATGATGCAGGACTGAGGGTACTCTGCGGAATCTGCCTGTGCCCGAAGTGCTATGGGCGGTGGTGGTCCGGAGGCGATGGTGCTGGTGTCGGTGGTGCTGCAGTTGATCGGAACCGATATGACCCTACTGAGAAAGCGCATTCGCTGTGTGAGAATTGAGCTGCATGCGAAGACGACAGTGCTGACGATGACGCGCCCTCACCCTAACCCTCTCCCCCCCGGGGGAGAGGGGACACGGCGGCGCAGGCCCGCGGCACGATGGAGGAAGGGACTCGGCTGGTGGGCTTGGCTCCCCGTTTTCAGGCTGGGCGAGGCCGGACAGACTGACGGGGGGATGATGGGACGGCACGGTTGGGACAGGCGGGAGCCACAACGAGGACGCCAGGGATGAACTCACACGTCGTTGATTTTCAGCCGAT
>SKLM01000097.1 GCA_007123205.1 Thermoflexales bacterium | reverse complement strand
TGGAGGAGAGTGCGTGGGATGGGAAGTGGTATATTCGGGCGACCTATGACGACGGCACGCCGGTGGGCTCGGCACGGAGCGAGGAATGTAAGATCGCTTCCAACGCCCAATCCTGGGCCGTACTTTCTGGAGCCGGCGATGAGAAGCGGGCTGAGCAGGCCATGGCCTCTGTTGCGGACTGGTTGGTGCAGAAGACGGACGAAGAGACGGGTCTGATCCTCGTGTTCACGCCGCCGTTCGACAGGACCTCTCGCGACCCCGGCTATATCAAGGGCTACCCTCCAGGCATCCGGGAGAATGGCGGACAGTACACCCACGCTGCGCTGTGGACAGTGTGGGCTTACACGCAGTTGGGCCAAGGCGATCGCGCCGAGGAGCTGTTCGCTCTGATGAACCCGATCTACCATAGCGATACGAGGGCCAAAGCTGAGCGCTATCGCGTGGAGCCGTACGTCGTGGCCGCCGATGTCTACAGTGCGGATCAGCACCTGGGAAGGGGGGGGTGGACCTGGTACACTGGTTCCTCGGGATGGATGTACCGCCTCGGCCTCGAGGCGATGCTGGGGGTTCGCCGGGTCGGAGATGCGCTATGCATTGATCCCTGCATCCCGAAGGACTGGGAGAAGTACCGGGTCACGTATCGGTACGGGGAGACCATGTACGAGATCGAAGTTAGAAACCCTGATAGGGTCAACAGAGGCGTGTCGACGATCACGGTCGACGGGGAGGAAGTGTCTGACGATCGGGTCAGATTGGTCGATGACGGTGGCCGGCACGATGTACAAGTGAGGATGGGATGACGGGCACCGCAGCGTCGGCACATCATGATTGGGAGCTGACCACTGTCCGACGTCAGCTGACCTCTCCCGGCACCGGTTCGGACGTGGGTGGTCGCCGGCGCTCTAAAGGAAGGGAGATGGTGGACTGGACGCGGTAGGAAGATCTCCAGCACCGTGCAGTAACGTTGGAGCAAGGACAAGATGATGAAAGCGATGACCAGCAGCAGGATACGCTTTCTGATGCCGGGCCGGTATTCTCGGGAGCAACGTGAGCCAGCGGAGTCGCCGCGGGGGCAGCTGGTGGTTGTCAGCTGCCGCTCAGGGGCCCCTCTGGCCTGCCAGGTAGTGGGGGACTATGAGCGACTGCTCCGGGAAGGAGGAGTGACGCGCCCTGTGAGCCACCTGGAGGGCATCGACTTCAAGTTCTCGGATGGAGAAACGTGCGTTCGGCTGACAGCCGACGTCAGCGGCCACGACGCGTTTCTCTTCCAATCTCTCTACGATCCTGCGTCTGGTAGAAGCGTCGATGAGAACTACGTGGCGTTTCTCATTGCTGCGCGGGCGCTCCGCGAGTGGGGGGCCAACTACGTGACGGGTGTCCTGCCCTACTTGGCCTACGCACGGCAGGATAAACCCACCCAATTCGAACGCGAACCCACTACAGCGGAGTTGATGGCTGATCTGAGCATTGAGGCCGGCATCGATCGGCTCGTCGTGTGGGATCCCCACACGGGGCGGATCCACGGTTTCTACGGAAGCGTGCCTGTGGACGGGTTGAGCTCGCTCAGCATGTTTGCAGAAGTCTACAAGCGTTTCCAGGGCCGCGACGACGTCATCGCAGTGGCACCGGATGCCGGTGTTTCGAAGTTCGTGATGCACTTTGCTCGAGCTCTGGACGTCGGATGTGCCGTCGCGTCGAAGCACAGACCCAGGCCCGAGGAGGCCGAGGTCTCGGAGATCTTGGGTAGCTTCCAGGGGAAACGGATCGCGGTTGTGCTGGACGATATGATCAACACGGGTGGTACCGTGGAAGCGACGGTGATCAAACTGGTTGAGGAGAAGGGCATCGAGGAGGTCTATCTGGGTGTCTCCCATAACCTCTGCGCGCCCCGAGCTCTAGAAGGGCTCTCACGTCTCCACGCACGGTACCACCTGCGAGAGGTGATCGTGACAGATAGCGTGCCTCAGACGGATACCTTTCGGGCCCTGCCATTCCTCTCAGTGAGGTCCCTCTCGGGATTCCTCTGTCGCGTGATCAACCGCATCCACTACAACCGTTCCGTGGACGGGATCTTCGCCCAGGTCATGGGCTCACAGGAGAATTGAGCTTTGCCTGTCTATAACTCCGATGTGGCAGAGGTCTTCAACCGAGTAGCAGCTCTTCTGGAGATCGAAGGCGCGAATGAGTATCGGGTGCGCGCTTACCGAGATGGAGCCCGCACCGTTTCGACCCTCTCCAGGGACGTCTCTGAGATGGTGGACGAAGGCGAGGACCTGACTGAGCTTTCGGGCATAGGGGAGAACCTGGCTGACAAGATCGAGGAGATCGTGAAGACAGGAGGCCTGGCACAACTGCGCGAGTTGGAGCAGCGAACCCCACCGGAGTTGGTGGAGATCTTGGACATCGCCGGGCTCGGCCCCAAGCGGGTCCAGATCATCCATCAGGAGCTGGGGGTGACCAGCTTGGATGAACTCCAGGAGGCAGCTGAGGAAGGCCGGATCCGGGAACTACACGGTTTGGGCGAGAAGACCGAGGAGAAGATCCGGGAGGATGTGGCCCGCTGGAACGCAGCCGACAACAGGACGCGGCGGGACCTGGCTGAGGACATGGTGGAGCCGTTGCTCGATTTTCTGCGGGACCTAGACGACGTGGTGGAAGCCGAACCGGCCGGCAGTTACCGCCGGAAGAAGGAGACCATCGGCGATCTCGACATACTGGCCACGAGCGAGGCCGGCGCGCGCGTCATCTCGGAGTTCGTTGACTATGAAGACGTCGAAGAGGTGGTCTCCGAAGGCGAGACTCGTGCGACGGTCATCTTTCGCTCTGGCCTTCACGTCGATCTTCGCGTAGTAGCCGAAGGGAGCTACGGGGCAGCCCTGCTCTACTTCACGGGTTCCAAAGATCACAATATCTCCCTGCGGAGTTTGGCCCTGGACGCCGGCCTGAAGATCAACGAATACGGTGTCTGGGAGAAAGCGGCCGATTCCTCGGAACCGACCCAGATAGCGGGGGAGGCTGAGCGTGAGATCTACTCTCTGTTTGATCTGGAGTGGATCCCACCAGAGTTGCGCGAGGACCGAGGCGAACTGGATGCAGCGCGGGATGGAGATCTGCCCGACCTGGTGACCGTCGATGACATCTGCGGAGATCTGCAGACGCACACGACCAGCAGCGATGGGCGAGCATCCCTGGAGGAGATGGCGGAGGCCGCCCAGGCCTTGGGTTGGGAGTATATCGCCATCACCGACCATTCGGGCTATGTTGGCGTGACGCAAGGCCTGGATGCCGACGCGCTGGAGGAGTGGATAGATGAGATCCAGCGGCTGGACGAGAAGCTCAACGACATCACGCTGCTCCGGGGCATTGAGGTGGACGTCCTGGAAGATGGTTCTCTAGACCTGCCCGATGGTGTTCTGGAGAAACTGGACCTGGTCATCTGTGCCGTCCACTCACACTTCGACCTTCCCCGACCCCAACAGACGGAGCGTCTGATCCGAACTATGGACAATCCCAATTGCCATATTCTGGCTCATCCTACGGGCCGTCGCATTGGAGGCCGCGCTGGGCTGGAGCTGGACATGGAACGGTTGATGGAGGCGGCAGTGGAGCGCGGCTGCTTTGTGGAGCTGAATGCTCAGCCGGACAGGCTGGATCTGAACGACGTATACTGTCGAATGGCCAAGGAGCGGGGGTTGAAGGTCGCTATCTCCACCGATGCCCACAGCGTCGAAGAGATGAGGTTCATGCGCTTCGGCGTATATCAGGCCCGTCGCGGCTGGCTGGAGCCGCAAGATGTCCTGAATACCAGGAGCTGGGATGATCTCCACCAGCTCATAGAGAGGTAGAGGCGCTCCGGACCAGCAACGCCCCGCGAGTAGAGAAAGGAGAGACGAATCATGTTCCCCATCGG